>JAFXDE010000048.1 GCA_017516315.1 Clostridia bacterium
CACAACAGCAAAGACCACTCTTACAGTAAAGAAGCTCAAGGCAAACAAGTCCTATAAGTTCAAGGTAAGAGCTATCCGCACTGATGCCAAGGGTGCATACTCTTCTGTATTCACAGGTAAAACAGTACCTCTCAAGACAACACTTACACTTAAGGCAGGCAAAAAGGCACTTACAGCTTCTTGGAAGACCGTATCCAACATCACAGGCTACGAGGTAACATACTCCACCTCTAAGAAGTTCACCAAGAAGACTACCAAAACTGTAACAATCAAAAAGGCAAAGACCAAAAAGACAACAATCAAAAAGCTCTCAAAGGGCAAAAAGTACTATGTAAAGGTCAGAGCCTATAAGACAGTGGGCAGTAAGAAAATCTACTCTGCATGGAGCAGTGTAAAGAATGTAAAGGTTAAATAAGCACAAAATACTAAAAATATAAGAGACTGTTAACAGATTTAATTCTGAAAACAGTCTCTTTTTCTATGTTTAAAGGCAATGAAGGGGAGAAATCCTCAGCGGTTCAGTTTTTCAGATTATCAATTCAGTTATAAGTGCAGATAAAGAAGCTGCTAAAGCTACAGTTATCAGCGGCTTTACAAAAAAAGCCACGGCGAATGCAACAATCGTACCGACAATCGCACTTTTCAGATTTCCCGTCGAATAAAAAATAGCGGGAACAGTCATTGCACTGAGCACGGCATAAGGTAAATAATAAAGGATGCTTTTAATAAATACGGATTTGATTTGTTTTCTGAAAGCAGTAAAGGGTATCATTCTTACAAGATATGTTACTCCTGCCATTACAGCAATGTAAATTATTATACTCATATTACCTTCTCCTCACTTACGGGAAACAAAGCTGCACAGATAACAGCAGCAATGACTGCACTTATGATTACTGAAAATCCGCTGCTTACAAAAGGTAAAAAGCATTTCAAAAATATACTTACTGCTGCTGCGGTGATTACGGCAAGCAGTACGGCCTTGCTTTTTCTGGCGGCCGGAATGAATACGGCAATAAACATACCGTAAAGAAGAATTCCCATATTATTTGAAATTATATCGGGTAAAAGCTGATTGGTAAGTGCACCTGCAACTGTACCTGAGGTCCAGCCGATAAAAGGTATTACTATAAGTCCTGTCATATATGATGCTGTAATCTTACCCTTTTGTGAAATTGCTACGGCATAAATCTCATCGGTTATTCCTGAGGCTAATAAAAGTCTTTTAGGTGTAGTGAAGTTTTCGTCAAGCTTCTGCGTCAAAGAAAAACCCATCAAAGAATATCTTAAATTTATTACAAGCTGTGTAAGAGCCATTTCTGCTAAAGTGCCTGATGCTGCTATTATTTCGACTCCTGCCACCTGACCTGCAGAGGTGAGGTTTGTGGCGGAAATAAGCCAGGCAAAAAAAACGGATATTTTTGAGCTCATAGCTAAAATACCGAATCCGAAAGCAACCGAAAAATACCCTAAACCGATCGGTATACCGTCTGAACAACCTTTTCTGAAATCCTTTTTCATAATCTTGACCTTTCTTTTTTTCTGCTGAACAGTATAACATAAAGGTTAAATTAAAACAACATAATTCGTGCAATAAAAAGCTAGGACAAAAAAATCAAGACCCTGAGCTTTTATGCCCAAGGTCTTTTCTTTAAGGATGTCAGCGTTAGCTGTTTTTTGTTGCGGTATTATTCCTTATTGATTACCGAAGCAATATACTCACGGAGTCCTGCGAGTCTCTCGGTAGCTTTTTCCTTGTTTTCTTCGTTTACGGAATAGTAAATCTTGATTTTAGGCTCTGTGCCGGAGGGCCTTACTGCGAGCCATGAGCCGTCCTTCCAGGTGTATTTGAGAACATTTTCCTTGGGAAGGTCTGCGATGCCTGTACTGAAGTCGAGAACCTCATCTATGCCCTCGTAGACATTTTTGCCGAGAGAACGGAAGTATACCATAAGCTTTTCTATCTTTTCTGCGCCATCCTTACCCTTGAGAGTAAAGGAGTCGAGGTGGTCAAGATAGTAGCCGTACTCTGCATAAATATCATTAAGAGCATCTACGAGAGTTTTTCCTTGGTTATAGTAGTAAGCAGCCATCTGACAGATAAGCATAGAGGAAACCACAGCGTCCTTATCTCTGGCGTGCATACCTACGAGATAGCCGTAGCTTTCCTCGTAGCCGATAACAAATTCTCTTTCACCGGTTGCTTCGTATTTACACATCTTGTCACCGATATACTTGAAGCCGGTGAGAGTTTCTTCGATATTGAGACCGTAGCTTCTGCCGATGTTTGCACCGAGCTCAGAGGTTACGATGGTTTTTATAAGGGTTGACTTTTCGTTAAGAGATGCCTTTTTCATTTCGAGAACGAATTTAACTAAAAGCGCACCTGTCTGATTGCCGGTAAAGAGAACATATTCGTCGCCGTTCTTTACAGCGATACCTACTCTGTCGCAGTCGGGGTCAGTACCTAAAACCAGATCTGCACCGATTTCTTTTGCCTTTTCTATAGCAATGGTAAGAGCATCCTTTTCCTCGGGATTGGGGCTTCTTACGGTAGAGAAGTTTCCGTCGGGCATTTCCTGCTCCTTAACTACGGTAACATTCATACCCTCAAGCATTTTTCTTACGGGTATATTACCTGTACCGTGAAGAGGAGTATATACGATTTTAATATCTGATTTCTCTTCGTAAAGGCTTTGTGACTTTACCTTCTTACAGAATTCACCGAACACATCGTCACCGATGAGAGTGATGTTTTCGCTTTCCTCGAGGAAGGGGATAGACTTGTAATCGGTGATAGAATTGATGTATCCGATAGCCTCGTTGGCATCCTCTGTGCAGAGCTGACAGCCCTTGGAATCGTATACCTTGTAGCCGTTATATTCCTTCGGGTTATGGGAAGCGGTAATCATAACGCCTGCGTTACAGCCTAAAAATGCTGTGGTAAAGGAGAGAACAGGTACGGGAAGTGCTCTGTCATAAAGATATACCTTAAAGCCGCAGGAAGCGAAGATGCCCGCTGCAACTCCGGCGAAGTATGCGGAATTATTTCTGGTATCATAGCCTAAGGCTACCTTGATTTCACCGTCGTATTTGTTTTTAAGATACTGAGCAAGACCGTAGGTTGCCTTACCGACAGTATATTTGTTCATACGGTTTGAGCCTGCACCCATAATACCGCGAAGTCCGCCTGTACCGAAGGCGAGATCCTTATAGAATCTGTCTTCCTTTTCTTTTTCGTCGGCTACCTTGAGAAGCTCTTCTCTGGTTTCCTCATCAAAGGTAAGCCATTGCTCGTATTTTTCCGAATAAGTCATAGTTTATCTCCCTTCTTTATATTAAGCTTTTAATTTGTCGGTTTATGAAGTTTTATCGCTTATATCTTAGTGATATAAATTATCGTTTTCATACTCGGGCTCTACTGTGAGATGGATACCCAGCTTATTGTAAATCATTTTATCCACATCGGAGGGTATAACCGAAATGTGTGCCTGACAGTTTTTAAGAAGAGGCAGACACTCGAGAACCTTCGCTGCATTTTTATCTGTGGCCGCTGAAACTGATAACGCTACCAATACCTCGTCGGCATGGAGGCGGGGGTTTTTGCTGCCGAGATAGCTTACCTTAAGGTCCTGAACGGGTTCGATGAGAGTGGTGGGTAAAAGCAGAAGCTCATCGTCAAGTCCGGCGAGGCTCTTAAGAGCATTCAGAAGTGCAGCGGAGGCGGCCCCTAAAAGATCCTTTGTTTTACCGATTATGATTCTTCCGTCATCCAGCTCGATAGCGGCGGCGGGAGCACCTGTCTTTTCTGCTTCCTCGTTGGCTTTTACAGCTACTGCTCTGTTTTTCAGACTGATTCCTGCCTTATTCATAAGAATGGAAATCTTTTCTCTTTCCTTTGCAGTATCGGCACCGTGTCTGGCATCGTAGAGAGCAGAATAGTATCTGCGGATAATTTCCTGCTTAGCCGCATCCTCGACTATTTTTTTGTCGAAAATACAGTGACCGACCATATTGACACCCATATCAGTAGGTGATTTGTAGGGGCAGGAGCCGTAAATCTTTGTGAAAATCGCCTCAAGCACGGGGAAAATTTCCACATCGCGGTTATAATTTACCGTAGGTATTCCGTAGGCCTCCAGATGGAAGGGGTCGATCATATTAAGGTCATTAAGGTCAGCCGTAGCTGCCTCGTAGGCGAGATTTACCGGATGGTTAAGAGGAAGATTCCATACGGGGAAGGTTTCAAATTTAGCATATCCGGATTCCATTCCTCTGAGGTGGTCATGATAAATCTGGGAAAGGCAGACTGCCATTTTTCCGCTGCCCGGGCCGGGTGCTGTAACCACCACGATTTTTCTTTCCGTTTCTACATATTCATTTTTACCGTAGCCCTCTTCCGAAACGATGAGAGGTACATTTGAGGGGTAGCCCTCTATTTTATAGTGGGTAAAAACGGAGATTCCCAGGTCGCGGAGCTTGTTTCTGAAATTATCGGCTGATTTTTGTCCGTCATACTGTGCGATTACTACACTGCCCACATAAAGGCCTACGCTTCTGAAAAGGTCGATAAGTCTGAGAACTTCTTTGTCATAGGAGATGTTAAGGTCGCGGCGAAGCTTCTTTTCCTCGATAGCCTTGGCGCTTACGGCGATAACAAGCTCAGCCTCATCCTTAAGCTCCAGAAGCATTTTCAGCTTACTGTCGGGCTCAAAGCCGGGGAGAACACGGGCGGCGTGGTGGTCGTCGAAAAGCTTACCGCCGAATTCGAGATAAAGCTTGCCGCCGAACTGGGACAGTCTTTCTCTGATATGTGCCGACTGGGTTTTGATGTATTTTTCGTTATCGTATCCTATTTTCACGTTTTACATCTCCTAAAAAAACTACATATATTCTCATTAAAAAACTACACACATTAATATACCACAAATCTCAATCTATTTCAATAAAAAAACTTACGAATAAAAAGATTTTTTACTGTACAAAAAATACAAAAAGGGTTATAATGTAGTTAACAATCCTATGAAACCGTGGTGAAGATAAATGAAAAAAGATGTTATTTCCCGTGCCAGAGAGTTGCTTATTGACTATACTCCTCTCAGTGCCGATTGCGGTCTTGTCTGCGGTAAGGCCTGCTGTGAGGGTGACGAAGAGACGGGGATGCTCCTTTTTCCCGGAGAGGATACGGTCTTTCCCGTAAAGGAGAAGGACGGAAGCTGTCTTTGCGTATGCGAGGGAAAATGCGACAGAAGCACAAGGCCTCTTTCCTGTATTATATTCCCTTTCTTTCCTTATATCACCGAGGAGGGAAAAATAAAAGCAAAAATTGACATACGCGGAATAAATGTCTGCCCTCTTATCTCTCACGAAAAGGATGTGCTTTTCAGTAAAATTTTTCTGCGCCGTGTAGCGCGGGCAGGAAGAATTCTGGCAAAGGATGAGGAATGCCGCAGGTTTTTATGGGAAACGAGCAGAGAGATAGACACTCTCGAAAGACTTTTGAAATGAGAAAGGATATGAGCTTATGATAACCGGATTCATCGAAAAAATATACAGGACTATGGTTTATAACCGAGCTGACGATAATGGCTGTGTGGTTTATTTTACAGCGGAAGATTTCGACGGTCTTCACTGCGAGGAGTATCTCTTCCCGTCGTCCCTCGGACACACATTAGCAGGTGCTTTTTATTACTATGAGGGCTTCGACGAAAACAGACTGATAATCTTTGAGCACGGAATGGGCTCGGGTCATACGGGATATATGACTGAAATAGAAAGACTCTGTAAGGAAGGCTACCGGGTCTTTTCCTATGACCATACAGGCTGTATGAAATCGGGCGGTGAAAGCACTAACGGCTTCGCTCAGTCGCTCCGTGACCTGGACGATGCGGTGAAGGCACTTAAAAGGGACCAAAGGTACAATAGTCTTCCGATAAGCGTTATCGGTCACAGTTGGGGCGGGTTTTCCACTCTTAATATTTCCGCGATCCATCCCGACATCGAAAAATGTGTCGCTATGTCAGGCTTTATTGCCGTAGAGCAGATTTTAAAGGGATTTTTCAAGGGTATTCTTTCTCCCTTCTATAAAAAAATTCTTGCTCTCGAAAAGAAATCAAATCCCGATTATGTCCGCTATAACGCTGTTGATACCCTTAAGAATATGAAGACTGAAATGCTTATCATCTATTCCGATGATGATAAAACCGTTTCAGCCGTAAATAATTTCGATATTCTGGAAAAAGAGCTTTCGGGCAAGAAAAACATAAAATTCCTCCGTCTCACAGGTAAAAACCATAACCCGAATTACACGGAGGATGCGGTGAAGTACAAGGATAAATTCTTCGCCGAATATCAGAAGGCATTGAAAAAGAAGGCTCTTACCACCGAGGAGCAGAAAAAAGCCTTCAAGGAGAAATATGACTGGAAGAGAATGACTGCCCAGGATGAAAAGGTGTGGGCGGAGATACTGGAGTTTATAAGGTAAAGACTTACCCTCGATGACATAGAAAAGGACAAAAAGAATATAAAGTAAAACAGACACCTGACGGAAAAAATCAAGTGTCTGTTTCTTTATGCAGCTTTATAAAATGCCTTATAAGATAAATCACAGCCCCTACGGGAATACAGAAAATTACTGCTTTGATAATCAAATGAATGGGGATGTAATCGTAAATTCCGTCACCTAAAATCGTGAACAGCACCACGCGGGGCATAATGCCGATTACTGAGGCGGCCAAGTAGCGAGGGAACTTACATTTCGATGCACCCCAGAAAAGACTGACGAAGTCGATGGGGAAAACGGGGAGTGCTCGGATAATCAGAAGGGCAGGGAAGTTATCGTTGAATTTCTTTTCGAGTATCTTGCGGCCGCCCTTGCTTTTGCTGAGAAGTTTTTCCACATAATCTCCGCCCAGGAAAACACCGAGGAAGTAGGTTACGGTGACCTCGAGGATGATACCCACGAGGCTTATGAGACAGGCTGTGGGTGTAGGGAATGCCATACCGACAGAAATATAAATCAGCGAGGCGGGAAGAATGAAAAGCACGGATTTTACGAGATATACGCCCCATATAGTAAGTACGGCTACTGTGAGATTTGCGCTCGCCTCCACTAAGGCACGGACATCGATATTTTTCAGCTTTTCATAATTTATAACTGCTATAACGAAAATAGTCATAGCTACTGCTACTCTTAAAAGAGCGAGAAGAGTCGATTTTACTTTTTTGTTCATGGTTTATCTCCCAAAAATAGTTTTAAGTTTCGTTCGAAAGGAGAGGCCGGTATTATTTTTCAGAGGACGAAATCCCGTGCCTTTTCATCATCCGAAGTCCTATAATCATCAGCACAGGGAAAAGAGTTCCCAACAGCATACCCTTGTTCATATCTCCGCCGAAAAGGGTAATAGCCTTGCCCACGGCTCCGGGGCCCGCGGAGCAACCCATATCTCCGAAAAGAGCGAGGAAAGCGAACATCGCTGTACCTCCTGTCGGAATTTTTTCGGCAGCGAGAGAGAAGGTGCCCGGCCACATAATGCCAACTGAAAGACCGCAGAGAGCGCAACCGAAAAGAGAAATAAGCGGTGCGGGAGAAAGACCGGCGAGAAGATAGCTGAAAATACACAGAACAGCACTCGCTGTCATCATTTTGGTCAGTGAGATTTTTTCGCTGATTCTCGAATAAAGAACTCTTGCCGAGCCCATAAGCACCGCGAAAAGACAGGGTCCGAGCAGGTCTCCCGTTGTCTTGGATACCTTAAGGCCCGATTCAGCGAAGGCCGATGCCCATTGGCTCATAGCGATTTCAGAGGCTCCCGAGCAGAGCATGATGAGGGCGAAGATATAAAAAAGCCTGCTTCTGAAAAGTTCTCTTGTCTTCATTCCGCCGCCGTCGGCGAGAGTGTCGGGGATAGGCACAAGAGCAAAGAAAATGCCGTTGATTAAAGGAACAAGACTCCATAAAAGAGCCAGGTAACGCCAGCTGCTGACACCCGAAAGGGTGAAGAACAGGGTCGAGAGGAGAACAACAGACATTTGCCCCCAGCAGTAAAAGGAGTGAAGGAGACTCATTGAACCGCTTTTACTTTGACTGGGACAGGCTTCTACGAGAGGACTGATGATTACCTCGATAAGACCGCTGCCCGTAGCATAGATAATTATTGATAATATTATACCTGTATAGGGCGGCAGAATAAAGGGAAAAATGCCGAGAGAAAAAAGTCCTGCAAAGGCAAAGCCGTGAGCGAGTATAGCCGATACACGGTAGCCTATTTTATCAATAAAGGAAGCGGAAGCCATATCCACTATTAACTGTACGCCGAAGTTTATGATTATCAGAAGAGAAATTTTATCGTAGCTCAGACCGAAATCCTTCTGAAAGGTAAGGAAAAGCAGAGGGAGAAAATTATTGATGATAGCCTGAACAAAATAGCCTGCATAGGAGGCGTAGAAGGTATATTTGTAATCTTTTCGTATACTCATTTTCTGTTCTCCTTTCGTGAAATTCACGGAATATAATATCATATAAGCCGTGATATTTCAATGAAAGGATAAAAAATATTTAATATATAAGTAATAAACATTGAAAAAGCAAAGCGTTTGATGTACAATATATCTATCTTAAGTAACCGAAAGGAGAATAAATATGATAATCATTAAAAAGTTAGTTTCAATTATGACAGCCTTCGTGCTTATGCTTTACGGGTTAGTAGGTATAAGCGGTAATGTAAGCGACGATTACGCTGAGGGTAAGTACAAAAATGTTATCCTTATGATAGGTGACGGTATGAGCTTTAATAACCTTGAAGCAACCAAAGCTGAAAGAGGGGTTCAGCTTGCTATGGAGACTATGCCTGTAAAAACAAACAGCGACATCAATTCTTTTCTTAATACCTATACCGATTCTGCGGCGGGCGGTACAGCTTTATCCTGCGGTATAAGAGTATGGAACAGCTCTGTAGCTGTGTTCCCCTTTGATCCTCTCACCTTACCTGTAATTGATAATGTTCCCGTTACCATCGCAGAGCTCGCAAAGGCTAACGGAAAGGCAGCAGGTGTAGTTACCACAGACCAGACCAGCGGAGCCACTCCTTCAGCCTTCTCTGCTCATGCTCTTTCCAGAAATATGGAAAAGGAAATCAGTGAAGATCAGCTCAAAAACGGCTTCGACCTTATCTGGGGCGCAGCCTCGGCAAGCGTAAACGAAGAAAATGCAGTAGCAAACGGATGGGCCTACATCGACACCGAAACAGAGCTTATGGCTCTTGAGGCAGGCAGTCGTTCTTTCGCACAATTCAGCTTTGATGACCTTAAATATGTGAAGAACGAGCACGATACACCTACTGTAGAGGAAATGACAGAAAAGGCTATTGAACTTCTTTCGGCTGACGAGGATGGCTTCTTCCTTATGGTTGAGGGTGCCTGCATCGATAAGCACGCACACGGTAACGATATGGAAAACATGACTCTTTCAGCAGTAGAGTTTGACAAGGCTGTAGCTGCTGCTCTTGCTTTTGCTGAGGAGGACGGTGAAACTCTTGTCGTCGTAACTGCCGACCACGGAACGGGCGGTATGAAATATGATGCTGATAAGGACGAATACTATTTCACAAGCGGTGACCACGACCTCGATAATGTTCCCGTATATGTTTCTGCAGAGGATGCAGGCTTTACATCCGGCAGTGAAGTGGAGAACCGTCAGATTCCCGTTCAGATAGCCAGAGTGCTCGGCTACGGTGAGGATATGTTCCCCGCAGGAAAATAAAATAATAAAGAATATAGGGGAAATGAAAAGTGTGGATACACAGGACTGTCCCCTGATTGATTATTAACGAATATGCAGAAAGTGAGAAAATTCGGTGTGTATTTTTTCACTTTCTGCTATTTATTTTTTTATGTTTATGATGTATGATAAAAGCACCATAATAAAAGGGAGTTGAAAAATATGAAAGCAATAGGAAATCTTATCTGGGTTATTTTCGGCGGTGCCGTCACTGCGGCTATGTGGTGCTTCTACGGTATACTGTGGTGCTGTACGATTATCGGTATTCCTCTCGGTAAGCAGTGCTTTAAGTTCGCGCGGCTTTCCTTCATGCCCTTCGATAAGGAAGTAAGGGATAATGACGGCGGTGTTTTCAGTACAATAGCAAATATTATCTGGATTGTTTCCACAGGTGCGGTTATGGCCTTTGAGAACCTTTGTATAGGTCTTGTCTTCTGTGTTACCATAGTCGGTATCCCCTTCGGCAAGCAGTATTTCAAGATGGCAAAGCTCGCTCTGGCGCCCTTCGGCTTCGAAGTAGTGAAAAAATAACAGTTTTTTTCGGATTTACTTGAAATAATTTAACTTTATACTATTGAAAGATACGAAAATTTTTGTTATTATTATCAGTGGTAAACTAAACCAATAAAATTCCGAAAGGAGATTTGTTCATCATGAATTACACACATGAAGTAGAAAAAATGTGTAAGGTCGCTAAAGGACCTCATCACGGACCTGCTCCCATTCCCGAAGAAGGCAAATGGGTAAAGGCTTATGAAATCAAAGATATTTCCGGTTTCACACACGGTGTAGGCTGGTGTGCTCCTCAGCAGGGTACATGTAAGCTCTCTCTTAACATCAAAGAGGGTATCATCGAAGAAGCTCTTGTTGAAACCATCGGTTGCTCAGGTATGACTCACTCAGCTGCTATGGCCAGTGAAATCCTTCCCGGCAAAACTATTCTCGAGGCTCTCAACACAGACCTTGTTTGTGACGCTATCAATACAGCTATGCGTGAGCTCTTCCTTCAGATCGTATACGGCAGAAGCCAGTCTGCTTTCTCTGAAGACGGTCTTTCAGTAGGCGCAGGCCTCGAAGACCTCGGTAAGGGCCTTCGTTCACAGGTAGGTACCATGTACGGTACAAAGGTTAAGGGTGTTCGTTATCTTGAAATGGCAGAAGGCTATGTTACAAGAATGGCTCTTGACGCTGACGATCAGGTTATCGGTTACGAATTCGTTTCCCTCGGTAAGATGACAGACTTCATCAAAAAGGGTATGGAACCCAACGAGGCTTATAAAAAGGCTATGGGCACTTACGGCAGATTCGCTGATGCCGCTAAGTATATCGATCCCCGTGAAGAATAATTAAGGAGGTAAACGAACATGGCATTATTTGAAAGTTATGCAAGAAGAGAAGCTAAAATTCTCGCTGTTTTAAAAGAATACGGCATTTCTTCTATCGAAGAATGTAAAGACATCTGCGCTGAAAAGGGCATCGACCCCTACAAAATCGTAGAAGAAACTCAGCCCATCGCATTCGAAAACGCTAAGTGGGCTTACACAGTAGGCTGTGCTATCGCTATCAAGAAGGGCTGCACAAAGGCTGCTGATGCTGCTGCAGCTATCGGTGAAGGTCTCCAGGCTTTCTGTATCCCCGGTTCAGTTGCTGATAACCGTCAGGTTGGTCTTGGCCACGGTAACCTCGGTAAGATGCTTCTCTCCGAAGAAACAGAATGCTTCTGCTTCCTCGCAGGTCACGAATCCTTCGCAGCTGCTGAAGGCGCTATCAAAATCGCTCTTAACGCTAACAAGGTAAGAGTTCAGCCTCTCCGCGTTATCCTCAACGGTCTCGGCAAGGATGCAGCTATGATTATCTCAAGAATCAACGGCTTCACCTATGTTCAGACTGAATTTGATCCCTACACAGAAACTGTTAAGGTAGTTAACGAAACAGCATATTCTGACGGCGACAGAGCTAAGGTTCGCTGCTACGGCGCTGACAACGTTCCCGAAGGCGTTGCTATCATGAGAAAAGAAAACGTAGGCGTTTCCATCACCGGTAACTCAACTAACCCCACCCGCTTCCAGCATCCTGTTGCAGGTACCTACAAAAAGTGGTGCGTTGAAAACGGCGTAAGCTACTTCTCAGTTGCTTCCGGTGGCGGTACAGGCCGTACACTTCATCCCGATAATATGGCAGCAGGTCCTGCTTCCTACGGTATGACAGACACAATGGGCAGAATGCACTCCGACGCTCAGTTCGCAGGCTCCTCATCAGTTCCTGCTCACGTTGAAATGATGGGCCTTATCGGCGCAGGTAACAACCCCATGGTTGGTATGACTGTTGCTTGTGCAGTTGCTATTGAAGAGGCTAGTAAATAATTCCTTTATTTACAAGGCTTTGTGAGACTTTTTAAGACTACTGAAGTTCTTGAAAAAATCTCGTCACGTGAAAATTAAACATTAAAAACTTAGACACATCATTTTGAGTTTTCTCAGATGATGTGTCTATATTTTTTGTATGAATGTGAGGGGTTTTTAATGCAGAAGCTGAAGATGAAAGCAACTAAAACTTTAACTTTAAAAGAAGGTTGTGAGAAGTATCTTAATATTATTTAAGTTATTTTTAAGATTTTATTGAGGTTTGTTTGTTATAATCTTTTCATAATATATTACAAAGGAGTTTTTGATATGGATAAAGAATATTCTGTTTCGAAGGGCGATGAGCTTTTTGAGGCTATGGAGGAAGAAAGAAAAAGACGAAAAAAGAAGATAGTGCGTACAGCTATAATCATTGCCGTAGTTGCGGCGATAATTATGGCTGTCGGTGTTTCTGTTCTCAGAAAAAGAGTGCAGAACCGTTTCGATTTTACGATGTTTCAGGTGCAGTCTGCCCAGGTAACCAGAGGCACCATCAGTACTGTCGTTTCAGGTTCGGGCACGCTTTCTGCTGTCGATGTGGAGGAAATTTCTGTACCCAAGGGAGTAGAGGTGGAAGAGGTTGTCATAAAGGCAGGTAAGGAAGTGAAAGAGGGTGACCTTCTGGTAAAGGTTAATATGACCTCTGTGAGCAGTACTCTTTCATCTGTTCAGGCGGAAATTGACGAAATCGACAAGGCTATATCCAAGACGGAGGGAGACACTGTTTCATCATCTGTAAAAGCAGGAGTTTCGGGAAGAATCAAGAAGATTTTTGCCGAAAAGGGCGACAGAGTAGCTGATGTGATGGCAGAAAAGGGAGCACTTGCCCTTATTTCTCTTGACGGTTATATGGCAGTTGACATCAAAGCGGATAAGCTTTCCGTGGGTGACAGTGTTAAAGTGAAAAGAAGTGACGGAAGTAAGATTGACGGTACCGTTGAAACTGTTTCAGGAAAGAACGTTACAGTTCTTGTTACCGATAACGGGCCAAAGTATAATGAAAAGGTAACTGTTCTCGGCTCTGACGGGAAGGAAATTGACAGTGGAAAGCTTTACATTCATAATCCCTTATCAGTTACGGGTATAGCAGGAAATGTAAGTGCCGTAAAAGCTTCTCTCAATACAAAGGTAAGTGCCTCTACTGTTGTTTTCTCGCTGACGGACACAGAGTACAGTGCAGATTATGAGAGCCTTCTCCGTGAAAGAAAGGAAAAGGAGGAGGATATTGTATCCCTTCTCAAAATCCGGCAGAAAGGAGCTGTGACTGCTCCCTTCGACGGTCTTATCAGTGCGGTTACTTATACTGAATCGTCAGCCTTATCCGGCAAGGAAGTTTCCCTTTTAAACATTTACCCCGGAAAGAGTATGAGTGTTACTATCGGCGTTGATGAAACGGATATTCTTTCTCTTGAGGTCGGTCAGGAGGCTGACATAACTGTAAGCTCTGTGAGTGAAGATGCTTTTACGGGTAAGGTTACGGAAATCAATAAAACTGCGGAAACATATGGCGGTATGACCCAGTATTCAGCTACAATTACATTCGACAAGGCTGAGGGCATGCTCAGCGGCATGTCTGCTGATGCGGATATCAAAATCGAGGGTGTTGAAAATGCTCTGATCATACCCGCAGACGCACTTAAACAAACAAGCAGCAGCTCTTATGTATACACTCAGTATGATGAAAAGACAAAGGAATACGGTGGCAGAACAGAGGTCGAGGCAGGTATTTCCAACAATAAATTTGCTGAAATTAAATCAGGCCTCAATGAAGGAGACACCGTTTACTATACCGAAAGCAATTCCGGAGGAATGTTCGGAGGAATGTTCGGAGGTAATTTTGACAGCGACAGAGGCGGAAATAAGTCAGACTTCGGCGGTGGAAGAGGCGAGAGTATGCCTCAGATACCGGAAGGCGTTGATATATCGAGCTTCGGCGGTTAAGAGGGGTGAAATATAATGATTATACTCCGGGAAGTATGTAAATTTTATCAGGTTGGTGACGAAAGAGTAAGAGCTCTCGATCACGCCTCACTCCACATAAGACCTCATGAATTTGTAAGTATCATCGGTCCTTCAGGCAGCGGAAAATCTACCCTTATGAATATTATCGGCTGTCTGGATATTGCTGATGCGGGCACTTATCAACTTGACGGACTACCTATTGAATCCTACAGTGAAAACGATCTTGCTAAGGTAAGAAACGAGAAAATCGGATTTGTTTTTCAGAATTTTAATCTCATAGCCAAGCTCAGTGCAGAGGAAAATGTCGAGCTGCCTCTCATTTATCAGGGTGTACCTAAGGCGGAAAGACAGGAAAGAGTAAGAGCAGCACTGGAAAAGGTCGGGCTTTTAAAAAGAGCAAAGCACCTTCCTACAGAGCTTTCAGGCGGTCAGCAGCAGAGAGTTGCCATTGCAAGAGCCTTGGTTACCCGTCCGTCGCTTATCCTTGCCGACGAGCCCACGGGTAATCTTGACTCAAACACAAGCAAAGAAATAATGGAAATGTTCCACGAGCTTCATAGCCAGGGCAATACTATAGTTCTCATCACGCACGATAATGATGTGGCAAAGCAGGCTCCCAGAAGTATCCATATTTTAGACGGTAAGGTTACGGAGGTGGAATTATGATGATGTCATTTAAAATGGCTATAAGAAGCATAAGCTCCAATAAGCTTCGTTCAGTACTTACTATGCTCGGCATTATTATCGGCGTTATGGCTCTCGTGGTTCTCGTCAGTCTCGTAGATGGTGCTACCAGCTCAGTTACAGACAGAATTTTAAGCCTTGGCAGTAATATGGTTACCGTAAATATTTCCGACGATAAGGGTAAGCCTGTCACATTGAACACTTTAAAGGAATGGACAGGTTCAGTAGAAAAGCTTTCTGTAATAGCACCCTATGCTCAGGATACGGCTACAGGTAAAGGAAAAAACGGTAACGGCAGTTTAATTGTTTACGGTACTACGCCTCCCTATTATGATATACAGGATTTACAGCTGGCTATGGGCAGATTCTTAAAAAATACAGATGTGGACAACAATTCCTACGTGTGTGTTATCAATGAAACCTGTGCAGAAGAGCTTATCGGTTATGCTGATTGTGTGGGCGATACTATTACTCTTGACGGAACAAGATATACTGTAGTCGGTGTGGTAACAAACAACGAAAACTCACTCACTGCTATATTCTCTTCGGGAACTATGGTGGCTTATGTGCCATATACCTCTTTACTGAGACTTTCAGATAAGGTGAGTACAGAAATTACTTCATTTTATGTGGGGGCAGAGGAGGAAAGCACTATAGCCGAAGCGGAAGAAGCAATAACCAATGTTCTGATGGAACGTTTTGAGGAGGATGATGAGGCCTTTAAGGTTTCTTCACAGGATATTCTGGAGGATACAATGGAGGAAATTACTTCTATTCTTACAATTCTTCTGGGTGGCATTGCGGCAATTTCTCTTATTGTCGGTGGTATCGGTATTATGAATATTATGCTCGTTACCGTTACGGAAAGAACCCGTGAAATCGGCATCAGAAAGGCAATCGGTGCCAACAGAAAAACTATTCTTATGCAGTTTCTTATGGAGGCGGTGGTTATCTGTATGTTCGGCTGTGCTATCGGTATTTTTATGTCATGGGCTATATTGCAGATAGTAACCACCATAGTGTCGAGTATGGGGATGAAATTCTCTCTTGATTTAGGCGTAGTACTTATCGCCGTTGTATTCTGTTTTGTCATTGGTGTTCTTTTCGGACTTTATCCGGCAAACAAGGCGGCTAAAATGAAGCCTATTGATGCACTTCATTACGGAGGTTAATGCATTATGAAAAAGATTATTAGTTTTATAAATAAGTTTCCCAGAAAAAGGGTTATAGCAGTATGTGTTTCTGTGGTGCTTGTCCTTCTTCTTTCTGTAATGCCTATGATTGCAGCAAGAAGAGGCAAAGGTGAAGGTGCAAAGGCGAGCATTCTCTCGGGGAAAGTGGAAAAAGGCGATATAAGCACTGTTTTAATTTCGGGTGGTACTCTCTCTCAGCAGGAAGGAGAAAAGATTAACATACCTTCTTCTGTAAAATTAAAGGAATATCTTGTTTCTAACGGTGACAAGGTGAATAAAAACGATGACCTTGCTGTGGTTGACAGAGTTACTCTTATGAAGGCTATAAGTGATGTTCAGGAAACTATGGATTATCTGAGAAAAGAAATGGAAAACGCTAAGGGAGAAAGCTCTATGGACAGGATAACGGCACAGAGAACCGGTACGGTAAAGGCTGTTTATGCAAAAAAAGGTGACGATGTTCAGAGTGTTATGCTGGAAAAAGGAGCTCTTGCTGTGATTTCATTGGACGGTCTTATGTCCGTGGAGTTAGAAACAGATAAGGATATATCCGCAGGTGAAAAGGTAAAGATTATCTTTAAGGATAAAACTGAGGTCAGCGGACAGGTAAAGACTTATCTTGACGGTGTCGCAAAGATTGTCTTTGAGGATGAAAATTATACCGAAGGCACTAAGGTTACCGTAACCAAAGAGGACGGAACTAAAATAGGAAGCGGTAAAACTCAGATTAACAGTCGCTGGAACGCTACGGCTTATTCGGGTACGGTTTCCTCGGTCAAGGTAAGTGAAAAGGAAGAGGTTTCCTCAGGTGAAGCACTTTTTACACTGGAAAATGTAAGCAGTACGGCAAAGTATGACAATCTTGCTTCACAGCACAGGAATTATGAGGAGCTTATGCTCTCACTTTTTGAAATGTATCAGAGCGGTACTTTGAAAGCTCCTTCTGACGGTACAGTTTCAGGCATAGAAAAGGACAGCACTCTCCTTCTTTCAAATGCAGAGGGTGTGTCAATTGAGCTTTTAGCCAATTCTCCTGACGGTAACGATGAAATAAGCTACAACAATTACATCGGTAAGATAATTTTGGCAAACGATGGTATATGGAATGTAAATCTTAACCCTGAAAATCAGGTGGTTACTGACTATAAAAACCTTTTAGAAGTTGATTTCGCTGAAGAAAAAATGACTCAGAACGGTAATTTCAATCCTACTGTGCCCGTTTATGAGCTCGACATAAACGGATGGAAGCAGATAGAAGCCAATGAAGTGCAGCCGGGAGATGTTCTTCTTTTTGCAGGTGCGGATACCTCTGATATTAAATGGGCAGTACGTATAATCAAGGGAAGCATTCTGTCGCCCGAAACTACTACGGAGCCTTCAACCGCAGAGACGACTACTACAGTGCCTACCACTACCGAGCCTTCGACTACAGTTCCAAGCACTACTCAGCCTCCTGTTTCATCTACAAAGCCCTCAGGAAACATAACGATGCCTTCGGGCGGTGATTTCACAATGCCTTCGGGAGACATAACGATGCCTTCGGGCGGTGATTTCACAATGCCCTCAGGAGACATAACAATGCCTTCAGGCGGTGATTTCACAATGCCTTCAGGAGACATAACGATGCCATCAGGCGGTGACTTTTCAGTGCCTTCGGGCGGAAATATAACAATGCCATCAGGCGGTGATTTTACTTTACCGTCAGGACAGAATCAGATACCCGGCGGTTTTTTCGGAGGCTCCTTCGGAGGTGACCTTTCAGGCCTGCAATACGGTCTTATACAGAATGAAAACAAGTTTGAGCTCTTTGATCTTGAGGGTACAACGGTATTATCTGTAATACCGGGTGATACTATGACAGTTACTGTTTCTGTGGATGAGATTGACTTGCATAAAATTGAAGCAGGTATGAAGGCAGAAGTAACTCTTGATGCTTTCATAGGAGAATCCTTTGACGGAGTTATAAGTGATATAGGTACAAACGGTAAGAACTCAGGAGGTAACAGTAAGTTTTCTGTGGAAATAACTATGGATAAAGCAGAAAATATGCTTGTGGGCATGAATGCTACTGCAAAGATAATTCTTGCCTCGCAAAAGGATGTTCTCACAGTACCTGTAGAAGCTTTGTGTGATATCGGAAACGAAACTGTAATTTATACCAGGTATGATAAAAGTGACGATACACTTAAAAAGCCTGTGACCGTAACTGTCGGTGCCTCTGACGGCAAAATTGCACAGATACTGTCAGGCCTCGATGAGGGCGATGAATATTATTATTCCTATTATGATGAATATCAGGAATCCGAGGATTCGTCAGGCTTCGGCGGAATGGGTGGCTTCGGAAGATGAAAGCCGAACAGATCATAACACCGATGAAAAACGACGGTTATGATTTGTTAAGAATGGAATGCAGGTAGTTATTCCGTTACTTTTATAATATTTTTTAATTGGAAAAAAATTCTTTTCGGGATATAATAAAGGTGCATATACAGGCATCGTCTGTAATTTCAGCAAAAAGAAAAGAGGTTTTAGTATGTTTGAAAAAATTATAGGAATTATTATGGCAATTCTCACTTTTGTCAGCTCAACATTTATGGGTGAGAAGGCAGATTACAAAGCATTTTTCAATATTGCTTACGGTACAGGTGAAAGAAATGTAATGGATATTTATGTTCCTGACAAAGCTTATGAAAATGAAGAAAACGGATGTATTCTTTTCATTCACGGAGGTTCATGGTCATCAGGAAGTAAGGAGGAAATGCTCGGTGAATGTGTGGCACTTGCAAAGGAGGGCTACATTACCGCAACGATGAGCTATACTCTTATTAACGATGAAAACAGAGACACATACAGTGTGATGACTGTTCTTGATGAAATTTCTCTAGCTATTGAGGAAATCAAAAGCTTTTCAGATGAGAAGGGCCTTAACATAACAAAGCTCGCGACCTCAGGCTACTCAGCAGGTGCACATCTTTCGATGCTTTATTCTTATTCCCGTCCTGAGGAAAGTGCCATCGAGCTTGCCTTTGCAGCAAACAAGGTAGGACCCTCCGACTTTACCACAGAGGCTTGGGGTGAAGCAGGCCCCAGAATTGCAAAAATGCTCGCAGGTGCAGCTCTCACCGAGCAATATATGAATGAAGGTAAGGAAAAGGAGCTTATTGAGCTCGTTTCACCTGTATATTATGTTAACGAAAACTCAATTCCTTCTCTTATGGCTTATGGCGGCAAGGATCAGACTGTTCCCGTAGGAAATGCCGATTCTGTTAAAAATGCCTTTGAACAGACAGGTGCAGCTTATGACTTTATCCTGTTCCCGCTTTCTGACCATATTCTGATTTTTGCTCCCTTAAGCAGTATTCAGTATAATTTAAAACTTAAGGACTATTGCAATAAATATTTCCCCTGATAATATTTTGATAAAAGCACTCACAGCAGTGGGTGCTTTCTGCTTTTTTATATTACAGAAAAAAGTTGAAATATAAAGCGATATATGCTAAAATTCTCAATAGAAAATATGGAGGTGTTTATATGAAGAGAAATGCAAAATTGGGGGTATGCATCGCACTGCTTCTGTGCTTTATCAGCTCTGTCGGTGCATCTGTTTTTCAGACCAACTTCGGTGCTGTGAAGTACCACGATCTGACTATTGAAGCTGACAGCGGCCACAAGCTTGATGCTCTCCTTCTCGTGCCGGAAACTGCAACGGACAAAGAAAAGGCACCAGGCATTGTTGTCAGCCACGGCTGGTACAATAACCGCGAAATGCAGGACCTTAATTATGTGGAATATGCCCGCAGAGGTTATGTCGTTCTTGCTATCAGTATGTACGGACACGGTGATTCCGAAGTTATTGATTCAGGCACCTGGTGGGATGATGAAAATAATGCTAATGGTCTTTACGATGCAGTTAAATACTTATCCCGTCTGTCCTATGTTGATGCTGATAAAATAGGTGTAACAGGCCACTCAAATGGTGCTCTTGCCTGCCGTGAAGCTGTTTTGCAGGATGATGAGGGACTTATTTCTACCGTACTGCTCGTTTCAAATGATGCCGTGTATAAGGATAAAAACGATGCCTTTTACAATATGTTTGGAAGCCGTGATGCTGCAATCGTTGCCTGTCAGTATGATGAATTTTTTCACCGTGTTGACGGCAAGGCTCCGAGAGAATTTATAAATCAGTCAACAGCTCAGTCCTTCCTTAATTTCGGAGCTGACCCTAAAGGCCTTGAAGCAAGGACCGCTGATGTTTTTTATGAAAAAGAAATTGACGGCGAAAATGCTGTACGTGCTATTTATAACCCCGCCATTACACATCCTTGGGCACATTTTTCTTCGAGGGTTGTATCCTTCAGCGTTAACTTTTTTGACAGAGCTTTAGGAGCTCCTAATGAATTGGCCCATACGAATCAGATATGGCAGTACAAGGCGGCATTCAATGCAATAGGTATTGCAGGATTCTTTATGTTTGTTTTGTTCTTAACTATAGCTATGCTTGATTTGCCGTTTTTCAGAGAGCTGAAAGTAAAAGCTGATGTGGTCCCCTGGCCTGAACCTGAAGATAAGGTACGCAAAAAGATGCTTCACAGTCAGATTATCGGTGCTGTTATGAGCATACCCGCTTATCTTGTTGCATTTGCTGTTGGTTTTCTTTGGCAAAGCTCATTCTGGAATCAGGGGGCATCCCGCGTTATCGGAATCTGGTCGGTGCTATGCGGACTTATCACTTTGATTACCCTTCGTTCCGGGCAGAAGAGAAATCCCATCGATAAAGCAGAACGAGGCATCACACTCAGCAAACAAAAGCTTATTAAAACTATTGTGCTTTCACTTATCGTTATCGGTGCATCCTTTATGATCGTTTACCTTTCGGATCATTTCTTGCTTACGGATTACCGTTTGTGGTGTTTTGCGACTATCCGTGCTTTTGGTGCACAGCATTTGGGAATGATTCTTCGTTTTGTACCGATGTGGCTTTTCTATTACATAATCATCAGTGTTTCAGGTAACTGTATAGGCTATATTGATATAGGGAAAAGCAGGTGGAAGAGTTCTGTTTTACAGATGTTATTCGTCTTCCTGGGACCGCAGATTATGATTATGGCACAGTACATCACATTCTTTATCACAGGTAAAATGCTTCTTGATCCTCTTAGCGGTATTATGGGCATATGGCTCTTCCCGATTGTACTGATTTTACCTCTTGCATCATTTATCAGCCATATGATTTACAAAAAGACAAAGAACCCATATTTAGGTGGCATAATAATGGGTATCATTGCCTGTATACTAACAGTTACTAATACTCTGACAGGTTGAGTATCGATTTGACAATGATAAAATAAACCTCAATAATATATTTCAGGAGACTTTTGGATGGAAATACGTGAAGCTGAAAAAGCTGATTTCGGTGAGCTTATGGAATTTTATGATTATATGTGTACTGTTCTTGGTGAAAAGGATTTTATGCCTGGCGGCAATAAGGGTGGTTTTCCGTCGGCAGATATGGTAGAAAAAGCGATACTGGAGCATAATCAATTCATTGGAGTTAAGGACGGAAAGATTATGGCTGCGTATATTTCAGACCAAAACAGCGATGAGACGTATCTTACTGCACCGTGGAAATCGGATGCCCTGAAGGGAGAATATGTCGTTCTGCATGCACTGAGAGTATCACCTGAATATGGTCGGAGGGGATATGGTAAAATGCTTACGGAGCATGCTATTGAAGAAGCAAGAAAAAGTAATTATAAGGCAGTAAGGTTAGATGTTCTGGAGGGCAACACCATACCCGAAAGGCTGTTTACAGGATGCGGATTTGAGTACGTTGATACAGTTGAAATTCGGTATAAGGATATCGGTAAAAGGATGAGATTCAATTTAATGGAATTGGCTTTGTAGTGCAGAAACTTTATATTTCCTAACGGAGGATTTGTCGATTTGTTTCTGAAAGTTTTGGCAGATGTGTTAAAAGCGGTATAAGTGATTTGTTGTAATAAAAATCTTATTAATTTTACAAATACATTTACCCCCCCCGAATCTTTACAAAACTTTACAACAGCAAAATACACCAGGGAACGCAAAGTACTATTTTAGTGGTATTTCAGGCACTAAAACAGCTGGAATCACACCGAAAAACAACCAATAAATTAAGGTAACAACCCCATGGTTGGTATGACCGTTGCTTGTGCAGTTGCTATTGAAGAGGCTTCAAAATAATAGATAAATAAAGGGTTTTCAGCCTTTTAGCAAAACACCTGTTCAGAGATGAGCAGGTGTTTTTTTTTGCGTTTTTGGGCCGAAAAACTTTACAAAACTTTACAAGAAATGGATTTATAAAAAAATAAGGCCTCAAACCACCCGTTTTCGAGTGGTCTGAGGCTGATTTTGTAAAGTTTATTTTGTTTCAATTCCGTTTAGGATTTTGTTGTAAACCTTGATCAGGCGACGATAGCGTTCATATATTTTATTGGTTTCCTGAAGCTGTTTCTTATCTTTTTTGAATTTGTCATATTCTCCGTTTGCAATATGGAAACATGCCTGTTTCGTAGCATCTTCAAAGAGAAGAGAAATGCTTTCTATTAATTGAGCACACCTGAGTGAAATCTCCGTGAATTCTGCTAACGGTTTTAATGAAGCCAAGGTGTCTCTTCTATCGGGTATTTCATTTTTCTTCTGCTCGAGTTTAGTTAACTCCTTTTCAAATGCATCAAGGGTTTCGCAGAGAGTTTCGTTGATAAATCTGACGGTTATTTCTTTTGTTTTCATAATATTTTCCTTTCTTAGTTATTAATTATATTTTTAATAGCGTTTATTTTATCTGCACTCAGGTTTGTAGCTGATAACAAACTTGAGAGAAAATCAGTTGATTCAGATTTTGTAAATCTCATCATTGTGGTGTTGAATTCATCTTCTGTCAGATGCATATAAGTTTTTGTTTCAGTGGGTGACTTATGTCCCATAAGCTCCTGGATAATATGCTCAGGATAATTCTGAGCTCTGAGATTTGAAGAAAAGGTGTGTCTTAGAGAATGGATATTGAAATCCTCGTATATATGTAGAATTATATAATAAGTTTACTGCTATAAGTTCTGCTGACGGTTTTATTGGCGGATTTAAATTAGGTGCGAGAATTATATACGATACCTTCGCAGAGTAGATGAAATTTTTCGATTATCTCGTCAGCCATCTGTCATATTATTTGTATAGCTCATAATTGTCTCACAAATGGAGAATGTCCTTTTTCTTTTGTTTTAACCGGGAGAGTCGGCTTACCGTAAAAAGTTTGCTGACTTTTCTCTTTTTCAGATTATCAGTATAACCCGTCTTACATATTAATATTGACACTGTTAACACGACAGGAGAATATAAAATAAGGAGTAATAAAACAATGAAAGAAATAATCAAAACATCCACTACAGATGTATTCGGTGACGGCAGAAGTCAGTATATTATGAATGACAATGCTGCCTATGAGGCTGAAGCACAAGCAATATTCACCGAGTTTTCAGAATGGCTCGCCGAATGGGAGATTTGATAATTTGCATATAATAAATATTTTCGCCGTGAAGAAATCCCCGGCGTTTAAGGTTAGTGAATTAATAAATAAGGGGATAGCGTTATAATAAAATAGGTGAGGCATTCATTTTAAGTCAGATTTTATCGGATAGCATACGGAAAAATAAATAATATGCAAATAGTCAGATACATCGTTACTGTAATTTTCAGCGATGATGTGTCTGATTTTTTATTTTATGTCAGAGAAGGCTGCGATTTATTTTCTTGCATTAAGAAGCATTATGTAGTATACTCATTAGAGAAACATAGTTTTTTAAAAGAGAAGCAAGGATATAAAATCGGCTTCTTTTATACGAATTTCCCTTAAGAAAAAAGCAGTAAGAAAGAGTATGCAGCTATGGCAAGGATTACTACTACAAAAACACATACAAGCGGTATTGCGCTTGGCGGTATCGGTGCAGGAAGCGTAGAGCTTCTGCCCGATGGTGAATTTCACTTCTGGCAGATAGCCAATGTACAGAGATTCGCCGAAAGAAGCCACGAAAACAAGGTAGATGACGGTGAGGAAAGTACCGGTGCCTTATCCTTCTGGGTACGGGAAAAGAAGGAAAACGGGAATCCGGTGGTGCGTAAGCTGGGAATGAAAACCGAAGCCGAAGATTTTACCTACCGTATGTTCGCCTGGAATAAGCCGGTGGAAAGAATAGAGTTTAACGGAAGATTTCCGATTTGTGACCTGAGTTATATTGACAGCGCTCTTTCCTGTAAGGTAAGTCTTCGCGCTGCTTCTCCCTTTGTTCCTCACGACTCCGATACCTCTTCCACGCCGGGCTTTTATATGGATTTTACCGTAGAAAATCCCACCGACGAAACAGTTGAAATCAGTATTCTCGGCGCCCTTGAGCCGAATTTTGCCAATAAAAAAGAAGGCAACAGAAATACTCTTCATAACATCGGAAACGGCTACGGAGTACATATCGAGCCTGAAAGGAAGACTGATTCTGCCTGCTGCGGCGATGTTTGTCTTTCGGTAAGCGGTGACGGTGAAAAGTCATATATCACCGCAGAGTATTTCCGTTTTATGAAGGAGTATATAGGCAGCTCAGCCTTCGGTGTATCTCAGGAATCTTTTCTTTTCGGCTTCAGAGAAAAGGGCAGTTTATCTGACAGCAGGACAGGGGAAAGGCCCGGTCAGGTTCCTTTAAATTTCTTTCTTATGAGTGATAAGAGCCTCACAGCTCTTTGCGATAAATATTCTCAGTATCCCTTCGGTGCATCTCTTCTCGAAAGAATAAGATACTGTAAACCGGATTTTCTCAGCAGGAGAGAGGATAAAATCAAATTTCTGAAATGTTGCTTCAGACAGATATTTAAAATAGGTAAAGACTTCGGCTCCTGTGCTTTATGCAGTAAGGTTAAGCTTTTGCCGGGAGAAAAGAAGAATATCCGTTTTATCTTTTCCTGGTATTTCCCTAATCTTTACACCTCAAGGAAGAAAAAAACAGGCCATTATTATGAAAAGCTTTATAAAAGCTCCCTTGATGCCAATAAATTTCTGGCCGCTGAAGGGGATAAGGTTTACGGAAAAGCAGTAGAGTTTACGGAGCTTCTTTATTCTGCTGAGCTTCCCGATGTTTATCCCGATGCCTGGTCATCTAATCTTTCTCAGCTTATTAAAAGCTCGCATTATCTTAAAAGCGGCAAATTCGGCTTGTGGGAGGGTTTAGGCTTCTGCGGCTTCCATACTACAGATATTACTTATCACGCATCCTTCGGCCTTGTAAACCTCTTTCCCGACCTTCAGAAAAAGCAGATGAAGATGGGCGCGGAATTCCAAAGGAAGGACGGCA
This sequence comes from Clostridia bacterium, assembly GCA_017516315.1. Lineage (GTDB taxonomy): Bacteria > Bacillota > Clostridia > Oscillospirales > Acutalibacteraceae > UBA6857. Next base: position 25,391 of record JAFXDE010000048.1, read on the forward strand.
GAGTTCACCATCTGTTTTCGCCCGGCCTTGAGGAGGTAGATAAGAGCTTTGACAGAGTCGATATGAATATGCAGTTCGTTCTTATGGTGCTGCGCGATTATCTTTTTACGGGCGACAGAGATTATCTTGATTCCTTATGGGATAATGTAAAAAGAGCTATGGATTCCATAGAAAAACTCGATACTGACGGTGACGGACTACCCGATTACGAAACCAAGCGTAATACCTATGATGCCTGGAATTTCTCGGGTGTGTCGGCATATATTTCCATACTCTGGCTGGCGGCGCTGAAGGCGGCTGCCCTTATGGCTGAAAGAAAAGGGGATAGCTCCCGCTGTGAAAGGTGGAGCAGTATCCTTGAAAGGGGCAGAAAAGCCCTGGAAGAAAAGCTCTGGAACGGTGAATACTACAATCTGTGGGTTAACGGTAAGGAAACGGACGAATCCCTTATGACAGATCAGCTCGACGGGGAATGGTTTCTCAGGATGGCCGGTCTTGACGGAAATATATCCGATGAAAGAATAGCTGAGGTGACGGAATTAATCTTCCGTACCAATTTCGATAAAGAGCAGGGTCTGGTAAATGCTACGGTTCCTGCGGGCAGAAAAACTACGATTCATACTTATAAAAACTGTCAGGCAGACGCTGTGTGGACGGGTATAGGCTACGCCTTTTCTGCTCTGGCTCTTTCTGTGGGAAAGGACGGAATCGCTGATGCCGTCTTAAGCTCTATACACAGCAATCAGTTAAGATTAGGTCATTTCTGGGATCATTGGGAATGCGGTCATCATTACACCAGACCTATGTCGAGCTGGAGTACACTTATTGCGGTTTCGGGTATGTCGGTCGATTATGAAAATAAAAAGCTGACCTTTTCTCCGAAAAAGGGAAATATACTGCTTCCTCTTGTTCTTCCCGATATTCTGGCAAAAGTTAAAATAACCGACGGTAAATGCAGTATCGACTGCATAAAGGGTAATCTTGACGGATGGGAAATAAGGGTTAAGTGAAGCTCTGTTATCAGGCTTTTAGTATTGTAAGAAAAACTTAAGCTTTATTTTTCTGATTGAGAAAGACTTTGGCGGATAAAGGGTGTATTATCTAAGGACACGGATAGAATATTAATTTCTCTTATGTGTTTTAATAAGAATGAAGAGGTTTATAATGAAGGATAAAGCAAGGATATTTTTTAGATGTGTCATATTTTTCCTTATCTGCGCCCTTACTCTTACGTGTCTTCAGACGGTGATGTCGGACAAGATAGCCATAGATTACAGGCGGATGCACGACATTTTCGATGAGCCTGAGAACTCTCTTGACGCGGTATTTCTCGGCTCGAGTGCCAGCTATGCTTACTGGAATCCTGCCGTAGCGTGGAAGGAAAAGGGTATCGCTGTCTATCTTATGGCTAACGCTTCCCAGCCTGTGGAAATATCGCATTATCTTATCGATGATATGAGAAAAAAACAGCCCGATGCGCTTTATATTATCAATATAACCCGTATGCTTGAGATAGATAAGTATTATAATGCCAAAATACACCGCTTTGTCAGCAGTTATCCTATGACTCTGAATAAGTATAGGGCTCTCGAGTATATGCTGGACATTACCGATGTACCCTTTGACGAAAGGCTGGAATACTATTTTCCTATTCTCCGCTTCCATTCGAGATGGAAGGAGCTCGAAGCCTTCGACGTAAGCTTTAAAACCCGAAATTACAAATCGGCGAGCAAGTATAAGGCATATCTGAAAAAGACGAGGGTCCGTGAGCCTGTAGTTTACGATTTCGACAATTATCCCGAGCTTACGGAGATTATGACCGGTGCGCTCAATGAGATTATGAATTACTGCAAAAATGAAGAGGTCAGAGTGCTTTTCGTTATGATGCCTCAGCCCTTACAAAGGGAGCTGAGTAATAACAGACAAAATACCGTGGCGAAGATTCTCAGCGAAAACGGCTTTGATGTTTTGGACCTTCGAAAAAAGGTCAAGGAAATCGGTATCGATTACAGCAAGCACTATTATGATGAAAGACATACGAATCTTCACGGCTCTATTCTGGTAACCGATTACATATCCGATTATCTTATCGAAAATTATGGTTTTGAGGATAAAAGAGGCCGTGAGGAATATACTTCCTGGGATAAGGAATGTGATGATTATTATGATTTCATCGCCGAATATTTAAAGAATGATGATTTTAAGGTCCTTAAATCCTTAGGGTGGCGAGCATAATCCGAACCCCGTTTTTTACGGGCGGATTTCCGCCAACACTTCGTTAAAATACTCGTAAATCCGATAGGATTTACTGCGTTTTGTGCCTTGTCTTGCCAAAAATCCGCTCCGCAAAAAATCGCA
>JAFXDE010000049.1 GCA_017516315.1 Clostridia bacterium
AAGAAGGCAAGTAAGAATAACATAAACATTAATGCAGAACGGCAGTTTCCTGTCTGCGACCCTGCCACGGGTCGCACCCCAAGGGAAAGTATTTGTTTTCGAACTTTTACTGAAAACTGCTTTATTGCTGTTATCGTATACTTAACTGAACAGCACACTCTTTTCCCGCCATAAAAAAGAGGGGTTTTGCTTACTTTGCCGCCTCCGGAGCAAAGTAAGAGCCCCCGCGGCTTGAGCGGATGACGACTAATAGTTTTATTGAAACAAAGATAATAAACAGGTGCTTGCCATCCTCGCCTCGCTTCATCCCGCACTGCGGGCGCTTCGGTGACGATGCAGCTTGAGCGATGCCGACTAATAGTTTCATTGAAACAAAAATAATAAACAGGTGCTTGCCATCCTCGCCTCGCTTCATCCCGCACTGCGGGCGCTTCAGTGACGATGCAGCTCGAGCGACTGTAGAGCGAAGAGGTTTAGCCGAGCGAAGATAATTAATCTGTGCTTTATTTTTTCTTGCAGTAGCTTTAAGATACAGCACTGCCGATAAAGGAATAAGCTCCGAGCCTTTGGGTTTATGACAGCGATGATGAAAGCACTTTAAAAAATCAAGGTTTACAATAAAAGATAAGTATGGTAGAATAATAAAAAAAGGAGAGTGAGAGAATGAAAAAAGTAAAAATCACCGTAATGCGTAAAGCACGCTACGATGACCTTATAGAAAAATACGAAAACCCCATAGAACACGCCTGCGACATAAAAGAGGGTCAGGTTTTTCTCTGTGACGGTTGGAAAAAGCCGGACGGCTTCTGCGACAGCGCATGGGAGACACTTTCTCCCTTCGTAATGACTCTTGCTCACGGCGGTGAGGATTTTTATGAGGGCTGGATGAAGAATAAAAAATCCGCTATGCTTTCCTGTAATGACGGCTTCCGTCCGGTAAGCTTTTATTTAGAAGTAATCGAATGAAGGAGAATAATAATGCTGAAATTTATCTGTTATCCCAAATGCACTACCTGTCAGAAAGCAAAAAGGTGGCTCGATGAAAAGGGCATCGAGTATGAATTAAGAGATATTAAAACAGAAAATCCAACTTTTGAGGAGTTGGAAAGGTGGTATTCCTTAAGCGGTCAGCCTCTCAGAAAATTCTTTAACACAAGCGGGCTTTTATATAAGTCTATGAATCTGAAGGATAAGCTTCCGACTATGAGTGAAAAGGAAATGCTTTCTCTTCTTTCAACTGACGGAATGCTCGTAAAAAGACCGATTTTAGTTGGTGACGGCTTTGTGCTTACAGGCTTTAAAGAGAAGGATTGGGAAGAAAAAATCTGAATACATCGGATAAAATACTTTTTCAACATTGTGGGCGACCGTTGGTCGTCCGCTTTTTATCTGTTTATAATGTTTGCAAAAAAATAAAAACCACAGCTTTTGCTGTGGTTCTTTGTTGTGTCGGCATCGCCTTATCTTCCCGGGCCGCTTCCAGCCAAGTATTGTCAGCACTGATGAGCTTAACTACCGTGTTCGGGATGGGAACGGGTGGACCCTCATCGCTAAAAACACCGACTAACGATACGCTTTTGCATACGCATTCGTTCAATCAACATATGCTATTATACACAAGCGTATAGGGTTTGTCAATAGCTTTTTTGAAAATTCTTTAATTTTTTTCAAAAAAGCTTCAGCGTCAGGGCTTCAGCCTTTCTGTTTTTCAGTAAAAATCTCTTAAGAATGAAGTACAGACCTATGAAAATGAGAATGACTGAAGGGTAGTAAATAAAATGAATTATGTTAAGACGGGTTATTTCCTTTTCTGCTTCGGCTTCAGCCTTTAAAAGCTGTGCGTGGGTGTATACTCTGAAGCCTTCGTCGGGAAGATAGCGGTAGCGTGCTATTTCGAGATTATTGTAAACAAAGGTTATCTCACCGTCATAGTCGGGGTCGAGAGTCTGAATAACTGTATTATCAAAGCCGAATTCAGAATAGAAGGTGTATTCTGTGCCTTTATCGGCGGGGGAGAATTCGGATTCGAAATCTTTGGCGTTGTAAAGCTCTTCCGGAGGCGGTACATCCTTTTCCATAAAAGCGATAAACTCTTCTTCGGGAATGGCGGTGTATTCAGCTTCCCGGTCGATAATACTTTCTCTGTGTACGGATGAATGGCTTAATGTACCGATGAAAAGGAAAATAAAACAGAGGAAACAGCACAGCAGCTTCAGTAAAGATGTTTTCTTTATTATTACAGGCTTATCAGAGGTGCTGACGAGGTCTCTTTTTCTTAATGTTCTCTCACACAGGATAACGAGTGCCCCTGAAGCAAGAAAAATGAGAAGGACGAGTATAATATCTGCGTAGAAAAGCATTACTCTTGCCGAATAAAGAATGAAGCAGAGCAGAGTGAAATAAATACAGCACAGGGTTATTCGGTTGGCTTTTTTACTATAGTCCTTAAGGACTGTTTTATCTATATAGGGCGAGACAAGGTGCGAGGAGAAATTACCTCTGAAAAGAGCCGTCAGCAAAAAGGGGACCGTAAGCACGGCAATAAACACAAGGTAGCCGACATCGACGCTTTTGAAATAATCCGCTATAAGGCCGCAGGACACGGCGATAACGGACAGGGCAACGCTCATATAATTCTTCGTTCTGAATTTATTGAAGGCGATGCTGAGGGCGTAGAGTAAACCTGTGTTATTCTTTTCGGCTTCTTCTGTATTCAACGGTTCTGAGACTCTTGCGGCTTCCTTCCTTTCACCCTTCAGTAGCTCGTCTACGGTTATACCGAATATATCGGCTATGACGGGAAGCAGAGAAATATCAGGTGAAGTTTCGTCACGCTCCCAGTGACTTACGGTCTTATCGGAAACGGAAAGCATTTCCGAAAGCTCCCTTTGGGTAAGACCCTTTTCTTTTCTTAATGCGGCGATAAAGGCGCCGAGAGTAAGATTCATAAAAATCGCTCCTTTGGCTTGTTTTTCTGTGCCTTCAGTTTATCACGGCGGCGTAATTTTGTACACCCGATAAACAGAGAAAGGACTCTCAAAAAATGAGAATCCTTTATTTTATTGGGATTAAAGGTCGATTATGAGCTCCACGGGACAGTGGTCCGAGCCGAAAATTTCGCTGTGTATTTTGGCTTCTTTAATTTTATCTTTAGCTTCGTCTGATACGATAAAGTAGTCTATTCTCCAGCCTGCATTCTTTTGTCTGGCCTGAAAACGGTAGCTCCACCAGGAGTAAGCACCCTCAAGCTCCGGGTAAAGATAGCGGAAGGAATCTGTGAAGCCGCTACTCAAAAGAAGTGAAAATTTTTCTCTTTCTTCGTCTGAAAAGCCTGCGTTTCCGCGGTTTGTTTTGGGATTTTTAAGGTCGATTTCATTATGTGCCACATTAAGGTCGCCGGTGTAAATTACAGTCTTGTCCTTTTTCAGAGAAAGGAGATACTCTCTTAAATCATCCTCCCATTTCATACGGTAACCGAGTCTTTTCAGACCGTCCTGTGCATTGGGTGTGTAGCAGCAAACGAAGTAAAAGTCGGGGTATTCGAGGGTGATGAGTCTGCCCTCGGTGTCATGCTCAGCCTTGTCCATTCCGTAGAAAACCGAAATCGGCTCCTCTTTGGTAAATACGGCAGTACCCGAATAGCCCTTTTTTTCTGCGTAGTTCCAGTACTGATGATAGCCCTTCAGGTCCAGCTCTATCTGTCCCTGCTGAAGCTTAGTCTCCTGCAGACAGAAAATATCTGCATCCAGCTCTCCGAAGACCTCGGGAAAGCCCTTGGTCACGCAGGCGCGCAGGCCGTTTACATTCCAGGATATAAATTTTTTCATAGTTAAACTCCTTATCCGTTAATTCGTTAAGTATTTTAGCATAAATTGTAAACTTTTTCAATATAATTCTCTTTCCTTGTTGACAAGGAGGTGAGGTTTAATCTATAATGTCATTACTTATAATGGGTTTTTTCGCCATTATAGTATTATATATAATATAAATAATATCCTAATTTGGAATAACATAGAATTCTGAGGAAACGAGGTAACTGACTATGACAAAGAGAGTATTGGCATTTCTGATGTGCGCGGTGATGATTATTTCATCGACGCCTGCTTCGCCTTTGGCGGAAGTTTTCGACTTCGCGGTAGCTGCTTCTGCGGCGCAGGAGGGCTTCAAGGTAACCGTACCTAAGATTACGGTCTTTGAAAAAAGCGAGGGCAAGCTTGTCCCCGTGGCTACCTATAACGGAAATGTTATCGAAAGCGGCGTGACATATAAATGGTCCTCCTCGGATACCTCAGTGGCTACTGTCGATGAGAACGGTACAGTAAAGGGTATCTCTCCCGGTGAGGCAGATATTACCGTTATCGCTTCTTATCTCGGTATGGAGGTTACCTATACCCGTTCGGTGGAAATCATCCGCTTCAGAGAGGTCGATTCTCTCGAAACCGACATGAGTGCAAGCATAAGAATGATCGAGAAGGAAGAGAAAACCTTACGCGTAAGAGTTCTTCCCACCACCGCGACGGTAAAGGAGCTCGAGTGGGTCTCCTCCGATGAGAATGTTCTAAGGGTAGTCTCCTCGGGTACGGATGAGGAAAACAGCAGAGCCTATGCCAATGTGCAGGCAGTAGCCGAGGGTACTGCTACGGTGACCTACACCACTACCGACGGTACGAATAAGTCGGGTACCTTCACCGTAACGGTAAAGCCTCTCGTCAGATCTCTCTCTCTTCCTCCCTTTGTAGTTCTTACCACCGCTTCCTCGAGCTATGTTATAAATTATAAAATTCAGCCCACAAATGCGGGCAATCAGACTCTCCAGTGGTTAAGCGACAATACGGCAGTATGCTCTGTCGATGCTCTCGGTGTAATTACTCCCGGAGCAGGCAGACAGCCGGGCACCTGCTTTATTACTGCGAGAACCACCGACGGCAGTAACATCACGGCAAAGACCTATGTTATCGTTTCCGACGGAACGAAGAGCATTACCTTGGATAAAACCTCTCTTACCATGAAGGTGGGAGATAAGGATACCGACCTTACGGCTACTGCTGTTCTGAACTGCGGAATCGAGTACAAGGACGCCGTAAACTGGACCTCCTCGAATACATCCGTTGCTACGGTAGATTCTCTCGGTATAGTTAAGGCTGTAGGTCCCGGTACTGCGAAGATTACTGCCTCAGCCGCTGACGGAAGTAACGTAAAGGCTGAATGTACCGTAAGCGTGACTCAGCCGGTAAACGGTGTGGGTCTTCCCGAAAAAGAGGTCTGCTGGATCGGCGGCACGGTTCTTCTTACACCGATTTTTATTCCCGCTAATGCCTCGGATAAAAGAGTTACCTGGTCCTCCTCGGATACCTCGGTAGCTACCGTTACCGATACAGGTCTCGTAACAGCTAAAAAGGAAGGTAAAACAGTAATCACCGTAACCACCCTCGACGGAAATTATTCCGCTTACTGTGAGGTAAGCGTCGAGGTTCCGCCTACAGCTGTAAAGCTTTCCGATTCCTCTGTCGTTCTCAAGGTCGGAAACAGTGATTTCGATAATTATGAGCTCAGAGCTACCGTAGAGCCCTCAAACGCTACGAATAAAAGAGTAATCTGGTCTTCTTCGGACGAAAAGGTAGCCACCGTCGATGAAAACGGTAAGATAACTGCCGTGGCAGGCGGTACGGCTGTTATTACCTGTACTACCGAAAGCGGCGGCAAAAAGGCTGTATGTAATGTTACGGTCAATGAGGACGCTACGAGCATCTCCATCGTAAACGCTCCCACAGAGCTTTTCGTTACAAAGAATTATTATCTCCGTACAGCCTTCAATTCCGAGACGGTAACTAACAAAAAAGTGGTCTGGAGCTCCTCTAACCCCGGTGTTCTCGAGGTAGACCAGAACGGTAAGCTTACGGCAAGAGCCGAGGGCAGCTCCGTTATCACCGCTACCTATACCACCTCTGAGGGCGGAATACTTACTGCTCAGTGTACTGTTTTCGTAAGTGCGAAAATTTCCGTCGAAAGCGTCACTCTCAATATGAGCAAGGAAACGGTTTACACCAAGGTAGGCTCCAAGATTTACCTTTACGAAACCGTTCTTCCCTCCGATGCCAGCGATAAGACGGTTTCCTGGAAATCCAGTGCAAGCTCCGTAGCCGAGGTATTCACTAACGGCGGCACCGTAACAGCCAAGGCCCCCGGTACTGCACGTATTACGGTAACCACCGCCGACGGAGGAAAGACCGACTACTGTACTGTCGTCGTTCTCGGTCCCATCCAGTTTGAAAAATCCTCAGTAAATGTCGGTGTAGGCCGTTCCGAGACTCTCAGGCTCATTTCCGAAAATCCCGATAATACGAAAATTACCTGGACCACCTCAAACTCCTCCGTAGCTTCTGTCGATGCCAACGGTATCGTTACGGGTAAAAAGGCAGGCACCGTTACCGTTACGGCTACTACTCCCGGCGGTCTCTACAGCGCCTCCTGTAAGGTCAATGTGGTTATCCCCGTAACGGGCGTAAAAATAAACGCTGACACCGTAACCGTTCCCAAGGGTGAAAAGAGAAGCGTTACCGTGTCGGTTCTTCCCTCCGATGCTACGGATCAAAGCGTTACCTGGTCTACTCCCTCTCAGACCTTCCCTATTATCGAGGTAAGCTCCACAGGACTTATCGAGGGCAAGAGAGTAGGCACCACTACTCTTACCGTTACCACCAATGACGGAAGATACACAGATACTATCGATGTTGAGGTTATTCAGCCTGTTACAAGTATAGAATTCGAATACTCGAGCATTACTCTCGACGCGGGCAAGAAAAAGACTCTTTCTCCGCAGATAAGACCCATAAGTGCCACTAACAAGGATGTTAAATGGTCCTCAAGCAATAAAAGCATAGTTACGGTCGATTCAAAGGGCGTCGTTACTGCTGTTTCTGCCGGTACGGCTACCGTTACCTGTACCTCTGCTGACGGCTTCTGCAAGCAAACGGTGAAGGTAACCGTTACACAGCCTCCCACGGGCATAAAATTCAGCTCAAAGAGCGTCACGGTGAAAATCGGTACTCCCGTGAAGCTTAATCCCACCGTATTGCCCGAAACGGCATCGAATAAAAATGTAGTATTCTCCTCCTCCGATGAGAAAATAGCCAAGGTTTCCGAAGACGGTACCGTAACGGGCGTTAAAAAGGGTACGGCGAAAATTACCGCTACCACAGCCAACAGCCTTTACAGCGCAGTTATTACCGTAAATGTCGAAAAGCCCGTAAAGAGCGTCAAGCTCAATAAGACCTCCGTTACCATCGCCGTAGGCAAAGCTACTACCATCACAGCTACCGTAAGTCCTAAGAGCGCGACGAATAAGGACGTAAAATGGAAGTCGAGCGATAACGATGTAGTTACCGTTAAAAAGGGTAAAATCACCGCCAAGGCACCCGGCTATGCGGTAATTACCTGTACTACCGTTGACGGAGGCAAGATAGCGGAATGTACCGTGTTCGTAAATCAGCCCGTAAAGAGCGTCAAGCTCAATAAGACGAAGGCTATTATGGACATAGACGAGAAAATAACTCTCAAGGCTACAATAAAGCCTTCAAATGCAAGCAACAAGGCTCTCAAATGGACCTCGAGCAATAAAAAGGTCGTAAAGGTTACCTCAAAGGGTGTGCTTAAGCCTGTATCGACGGGTACGGCTACGGTTACCGTTACCTCTCTCGACGGCGGCTTCAAGGCTACCTGTAAGGTTACGGTAGTAAAGAGAGTCAAAGCTGTTACTCTTCCGAAAACCCTTACGGTTTATCTTGACGAAAAGGGCGATCTCGACCCGGTTCTCACTCCCAAAAAGCCGAGCAATTCCGATGTGAAGTGGAAATCGAGCAAAAAGAGCGTAGCTACCGTTTCAAAGACAGGTGTTATCACTCCGAAGAAAAAGGGTACTGCGAATATCACCGTCACCACAGATGACGGCGGCTTCAAGGCTACCTGTAAGGTTACCGTAAAAACCAAGCTCAAAAGCTTCACTCTCAATAAAAAGAAGGTAACTCTCAATACGGGTGCAACCTTTACTCTCAAAGCAAACAGAAAGCCTTCGGGCGCTACCGAGGGTATAAAGTACACCTCAAGCAATAAGAATGTAGCTACCGTAAGCTCAAAGGGTGTAATCACAGCCACGGGCAGAGGTACGGCTACCATCACCGCTAAGAGCGAAAGGGGAATAACCGTAAAATGTAAGGTTACGGTAAAGCAGCCCGTAAATTCTATGTACATCAGCAGAACCAATGCTTATGTATATATGGGCGAAAGCCTCAGCCTTACGGCAAATGTTCTTCCCAAGAACGCCAATAATCAGGCCTTTACATGGAGCAGCTCCGATACCTCTGTAGCTGCGGTAAACGGCGGAACTGTAACACCGAAGAGAGTAGGAACAGCCGTAATTACCGTAAAGAGCGCAAACGGTAAAACAGCCTCCTGTACCGTTACCGTAAGACAGCATGTAAACGGTATTTCTCTCGATAAAACAGCAGTTTCTCTCGAGGTAGGTAAAACCGCAGCCCTTAAGGCTTCCGTAAGTCCTGCCAATGCTACGGAAAAGGGCTGTACCTTCTCCTGCTCCGATGCAAAAATAGCCGAGGTCTCCGCCTCAGGTGTAATTACCGCCAAGGCGCCCGGTACGGCCACGGTAACCGTACGCTCAAAGGAAAACAATAAGACTGCAGTATGTAAGGTAACGGTTATAGAAAGAGTAACGGGTATCGAAATCAGCTCTACTGCCGAAACACTTTATGTAGACAAATACTCCGTAGGCGAAACTCTGATGCTTAATGTAACGGTCCTTCCCTCTAATGCTACAAACAAGGCAGTTACCTGGTCCTCCTCCGATGAAAGAGTGGCCAAGGTTTCTTCTGACGGCGTAGTTACTGCCGTAGGCTCAGGTGTAGCTCTCATTACCGCATCTACCGTAGACGGAAATAAAACAGCCGGCTGCAGTGTCACCGTTTTACAGCATGTTTCGGGTATAACTCTCGACACTTCCTCAGTTACCGTAAATAAGGGACAGAGCATCAGACTTAATGCTACTGTAGAGCCTGAGGACGCCTTCAATAAAAACATTATCTGGACTTATGAAAACGAGCAGATAGCTACTGTGGATGAATACGGCTGGCTGACAGGCGTATCCGTAGGTAAAACCACCGTTTATGCCACTACCGTAGACGGGGAACTCAGAGCAAGCTGTCTCGTAAAGGTAAATGAGCCCGTAACGGGAATCAGCCTCGACATAACAGAGGTAGACTCTCTTTACAGAGATAATCAGGTGCTTCTCACACCTACCGTATATCCCACCTCCGATTATGTGGCAGATGAAAATATAAACAGAGATGTTCTCTGGTCCTCCTCCGATGAGAATATAGCCAAGGTCGAAAACGGTCTTGTTACCGCTGTAGGTCCCGGTGAGGTTATTATCACCGCCACCACTGCAGACGGCGGCTTCGAGGCAGAATGTAAGCTTACCTGCTTTATGCCCGTAGATCTTATCACTACGGATAAGGATGTTTACTTTATCAAGGCAGGCGATCAATATAAGATAGAGCCTGCGGTTCTTCCCGAAAATGCTTCCTTCCCCGAGCTTCAGTGGACGGTAGTTTCGGGCGAAGGCTCCTTCTCCTGTGAGGACGGACTTATTACAGGTATCTCAAAGGGAAGCGGACTTGTAAGAATAACCAGCGTAGATAACCCCTCAGTAACCAAGGAAGTCGAAATCCGCATCGTAAAGAGGGTAGAGGGCGTAAGCCTCGATAAGACAGAGGTAACTCTCAATAAGGGTGAAACAGCTGCTCTCACGGCTACCGTAATGCCCAGCGATGCACATAATAAAAACTATAGCTTCGCATCCGACGATGAAAGCGTAGTAACCGTAAGCGAGGACGGCACAGTAACAGCCGTCGGCAGAGGTACGGCTAAAATTACCGTAACCACCGAGGACGAGGGCTGCACAGCTGAATGTATCTTTACGGTTAAGCAGTTAGCTGAAGAGATAGTCTTCTCCGAGGCAGAATATGTAGTAGGTGCAGGTAAAAATATTACTCTCGAGGCTGCTGTTCTTCCCGAAAATACTAACGATAAGAATCTTGATTGGGAATCCTCTAATTCCTCCGTCGCTACAGTCACCGACGGTGTGGTTACAGGTATCAGAGCAGGCGAGGCCTTCATCACGGCTACCGCTACGGACACGGGAACGGTTACAGCTTCTGTTAAGGTTACCGTAGTCGTTCACGCTGAAAAAATAGAGCTTACAGCGGAAACTGATTCCCTCTGGGTAGGTGACAGCACCGTTCTGAGTGCGAACATGCTTCCCGAGGACACCACGGACAAGACAGTTACATTTACCTCTTCAGACGAAAGCATCGCTACCGTAGACAGCGAGGGCAGAGTTACTGCTCTTTCGGCAGGGGAAACAGGTACCGCTACAGTCGTTATCAGGGCTGTATCAGCTTGTAGGAGCGCTGAAAGCGAATACATATTTACCGTAAGACAGCAGATAACCTCTATCGGAATAGCTGAGGAAGAAATCGTTCTTAAGCTCGGTGAGTCCTATACCTTCGAGCCTGAGGTTCTTCCCGAAAACGCTTTTGATAAGACGGTTACCTACATTTCTTCCGATGAGGAAGTGCTTACCGTAGAAAACGGTACGGTAACTACCGTAGGTACGGGAACTGCTACGGTTACTCTCCTTTCTGCCTGCGGTAAGGTCGAAAAGCAGTGCAGTATAAAGGTTATCGTGCTTCCGTCTGCTATAGATATGGAGAGCGAAATCTCCGTAGAAAAGACGAAGACCTATCAGTTAAACCCCGTCCTTTCACCCGATAATGTAACGGAAACAAAGCTTACCTATACATCTCTTAACGAGGATATTGCCACAGTAGACGAAAACGGCACCGTCACCGCCCATAAGGCAGGGGAGGCTGTTATCAGAGTACAGAGCGAGGTTGAGGAGGTATTTGCCGAATGTAAGGTAAACGTCTATGTTCTCAGCGAAAGAATAGAGCTTACCGATGAAAGGTACGAGCTTTACATAGGTGAGGAATTTACTCTCGGCGCTACAGTCCTTCCCGAGGATACTACAAATAAGAATGTAACCTTTGCCTCTTCTGAGGATGAAATTATTACTGTCGGTGACGACGGTAAGGTCAAGGCAATCAGTAAGGGTACAGCCACCGTCACGGTAACAGCTGAAGACACAGGTATTACCTCTGTTTGCGAGGTTACCGTAAGAAAGCATGTAGAGGGCATCACCATGAACGAGGATGCACTCACCTATGCAGGCAGAAAGCTTCAGCTTACGGCTGAAATAGCACCTGCCGATGCAGATAATAAGAATATCATCTGGAGAGTAAGCGACGACAGAACTGCTTCGATCACTTCTGACGGTCTTCTTACGGCTCACGAAAAGGGCTTCGTTCTCGTAACTGCAGAGACAGAGGACGGCGGCTTCAAGGCTGTCTGCTTCGTGGAAATCAGAACGGGTATTGACTCTGTGGCTCTTAATAAGGAAAGCCTTCTTCTCGACAGAGGAGCCACCGAGACTCTTACCTTCTCCGTTCTTCCCGCCGATGCTGACGAGAAAAGGGTTATCTGGACCTCCTCCGACCCGACTGTAGCAGATGTAGACAGCGAGGGTAAGATAACCGCTACGCAGAAGTCAGGTACGGCAGTAATCCGAGCGACGGCGGCTGATAATCCCGAGGCTTATGCGGAATGTACCGTAACGGTAAAGACTCCTCTCGAAACTATTTTCCTTCAGGAAAACTCCGTAGCCTTAAGAAAAAATGAAACGAAAGCACTGACGGTCGTTTACCGTCCTGCAGATGCGACCATAAAGGATGTCACATTCAGAAGCGATGACAGCGAAATCGCCTCCGTAGACGAAAACGGTATTATTACTGCACACTCGGCAGGTGAGGTAAATATCACCGTAACCTCTCTCGAGGGCGGATATACCACCGTATGTAAGGTCAAGGTTTATAAGGAAATAGAGAGCTTCTCTTCACTTCCCCTCGTTATGAGTAAGGGTACAGAGGCCGTCTGCAGAGTAGCTGCAGAGCCCTTTGATCACGATGAAGAGCTTATCTTCTCCTGCGATAAGGAGGAAATAGCTACGGTAAGCGAGGACGGCGTAGTAACGGCTAAGATGCCCGGCACGGCAAATATTACCGTAAAGGGCAGTATTTCGGGCGTAAGCCACTCCTTCACCGTTACCGTAAAGGAACCCGTTACAGGCGTAGAATTCGAAAGAGAAAGTGCTACCGTAGAAAAGAACGGCTATATTCTCGTAGGCTACTCGGTTCTTCCCGGTAATGCAGATAATATAGAAAGCATAGTAATCACCTCCTCCGACGAGGAAACGGCGAAGATTATCTATGGAGAGGACGGTACTACAGACGGTACTGTTCAGGGTCTCAAGGCAGGTACGGCAGAAATTACTGTAACCGTTACCACTAATGACGGTGTCTTCACCGACAGCTATACTCTTACGATAACAGAGCCTCAGACCGAGCAGGAATAAAAAACCGTAAACCCTATACGATAAAAAATACACCCTCTGTACATCCTTTCGGAAATACAGAGGGTGCTTGCTTTAGCTGATTTTTAATCGGAAGGTTAAGCCTTTCGCTCAGCTCGGGGAATCGAAAAGCTACTGAGCTGTTCAGTCACCTTAAGCTTCATATTTTATCTTTCCTGCAATAATAGTTTTCTTTACCTCGAAATCACCGTCGGTAATTATGATGTCTGCATCCTTGCCTGTTTCGAGTGAGCCTTTTATCTTGTCAAGACCGATAACTGCGGCAGGATTAAGTGAGGCGCAGTTTACACATTCATAAAGGGGAATATCGGAATTAGTGTAAACATTCCATACACCCTTATTAAGATGTAATACGCTTCCTGCTACCGTTCCGTCCTCGAGACGACAGACTATACCTTTATATATAATCTTCTGTCCGCCGAGAGTGTATTCGCCCTCGGGAAGTCCGCCTGCGGGAAGACAGTCGGTGATAAAGCAAAGCTTTCTGCCCTTAAGCTTCCATAACATATTATAGAAAGAGGAATCTACGTGGAATGTGTCTACGATAACCTCGGCACTTACATCGCTGTTAAGTGCCGCACCTACCACTCCGGGAGCGCGGTGGGCGAGAGGAGTCATAGCATTGAAAAGGTGAGTGGCGTGCTTTACACCTGCGTTTACACCCTTCATAGCAGTCTCATAGTCCGCTGAGGTATGTCCCATAGAAATAATTACGTCTGTGTCGCGGCATATTTCCCTTATAGCCGCGAAATCCTCTGTGTCCTCTTCCGGGGCAAGAGTAATAGTTTTTATGATGTCCGCATATTCCTTTACAAAGGCAGCATCAGGCTTGAGAATGTATTTCGGGTCCTGAGCGCCTTTTTTGCTTTCACTTATGAAGGGGCCTTCTGCGTGACAGCCTAAAATCGCACTTCCCTTCCAGCCTTTACTTTCCTCCTTAAGGCTACGGCATACCTCCAGAGCCTTTCTTATAACAGACATATCTTCTGTCATAGTGGTGGGCAGATAACCTGTAACACCGTTGGCTAAAAGTCCTTTCGAAATAGTACGGATGCTTTCCTCTTCACCGTCGCAGACATCCTTTCCGAGATAGCCGTGAATATGTAAGTCGATGAGACCGGGAGCTACATATCCACCCTTTGCATCGATTATTTCGGCATCGTCGGGAACGAGACTTTCGGAAACCACACCTTCGATTTTATCCGTGAAAAGCAGTGCACAGTTTTCGGCAATTCTGTCTTTAAGAATAATTTTTCCGCCTGTAATGGCTTTCATATTATCACTTCCTCGATAAAACAAATTTTTTCACCTTAATTTTAACAAAAAGCTATATTATTTTCAATAGGTTTGACTGTTTTATTTTAAGAAAAGCAGCTTTGCCGAAGGGTCTGATGAAACGGGGGACGGGGAGCCAAGCCCCTGTAGACAGGGAGCAGCGGCGCCTGCGGCGTCGCTGCTGACCGTGGACGGTCGCTTGGCTCCCCGCCTGACCGGCTGCTGTCTGTAAATTTAAAAGGATGCTCTCTAATAAGAATATGACGGCACTGATAAATAAGCTGTATTTTTCTTTGAAGGTGAAGCAACGAGCTAAAAACCGCCGATATGCGTTGGCATTATCGGCGGTTTCGTCCTTACCGGAAGGCTTTTCAGCTTTTTCTCAGCCTTGAAAGAAGTCTTTTCATATCCTCGGGCAAGTCTGCCTCAAAGGTCATTTTTTCATTTGTTACGGGATGAATAAAGGTAAGGCTTCTGCAATGGAGCGCCTGTCTGCCGATATCTATGTCCGGGGTGCCGTACATAGTGTCGCCGTAAAGGGGTGTACCCAGAAAGGCGAAATGTACTCTTATCTGATGGGTGCGGCCCGTTTCGAGTCTGATACGAAGCAGAGAGTAATTTTCACCGTATTCCACAGGAAAATAGTGAGTGATCGCTCTGTCACCTCTGTCGTCGGCAGTGCGGTAGGTTTTTATAGGGTCGGGACGGTAAATGGGCTTATCTACGGTACCCTTTTCCGTATATTTTCCCATAGGCACGGCTATGTATTCCTTTTCGATATTGCCTGAAAGCTTAGATGCAGAAAAGGAGTTAAGAGCGCAGAGAACGGCACCCGAGGTACCCTTGTCGAGTCTGCCCACGGCACGGAAGACAGCAGGCCGTCCCTTTTTTGTGAGATAGCCTGCCACGGCATTGGCGAGGGTGTCGCCCTGGTGGTTATGGCTTTCGTGCATAGGTAGCTCAGCCGGCTTATTGATAACGAGAATATCCTCGTCCTCGTAAATGATTTCGAGAGGATAGTCGCTGGGCAGGGACGCTCTTTCGTCGTCGGGAATGTTTACCTCGAGGATGTCTCCCTTGTGTATAATATCCACGGAACGGGTGTGAATTCCGTTAAGAGTAATGCCGTCGGGTACTCTTTTCTGAGAACGGAATAGGGCAAGAGACATCTTTATATGTCCGCGAAGAAAGCCTTCTACGGTTTTTCCGTCAAATTCATCGGGTATAATATATCGTAGAGTTCTCACTTTCAGCAGTTGCCTTTCTTAGCGTATTCGTCGAGAAGATTTTTCTTTTCCTCCCAAAGCTTTTGTGAAAGGTCCACATAGTAGGTGTGGGGGTTTTCGAAGCGCTTGACCTCATCCCAGAGCGTGTCAACCTGCTCGTTGCAGTAATCCTTTATATCCTTTATGTCGGGATTATTGTAGCAGAACTGACCCTTGTCGAAGATTTTTACGAGAAGGGGCTTTGCGATGAAGTTGGTTACGGTCTTTCTTTTCCAGGTGTAGTTGGGGTCGAAAAGCTCGTAGGGCTTGCTTTCGTCGATTACTTCACCCTGTAATGTTATGACATCGGCGATAGCCTTTGAGGTATCCTTGTCGAAAAGTCGGTAAACTTCTTTCGCACAGGGCGTAGTTATTTTCTGTACATTTTCGCTTAATTTGATACGGGGTACGGGTACACCGTTTTCTTCTACGGCAACTATTTTGTAAACACCGCCGAAAACGGGATTCGATGCAGCTGTAATAAGTCTTTCACCTACACCGAAGGAGTCGATCTGAGCGCCCTGGATGAGCATATCACGGATGATGATTTCGTCTAAAGAGTTACTTGCCACTATCTTACAGTCGGGGAAGCCGGCCTCGTCGAGCATCTGTCTCGCCTTACGGGAAAGATAGGTGATGTCACCGCTGTCTATTCTTATGCCCTTGGGTCTGAAGCCGCGGGGGAGAACCTCTCTTTTAAAGGCCTCGATGGCATTGGGGATACCTGATTTGAGAACGTTATACGTGTCTACCAAAAGTGTACAGTTATCGGGATACTGTCTGGCGTAGGCGCAGAAGGCCTCAAGCTCGTCACCGAAAAGCTGTATCCAGGAGTGAGCCATAGTACCTACTGCAGGAACACCGTAGTCTCTTTCGTCGATAGCACAGGCAGTAGCATCGCAGCCGCCGATATAAGCAGCTCTCGCACCGTAGATGGCGCCGTCATAGCCCTGGGCGCGGCGTGAGCCGAACTCCATAATCAGTCTGTCACCGGCGGCTCTTTTGAGACGGTTTGCCTTGGTGGCGATAAGACTCTGATGATTAATGGTGAGAAGGAGCATAGTCTCGATAAGCTGAGCTTCGATTACGGGACCTCTTACCTTGACGATAGGCTCACCGGGGAAAATGGGAGTACCCTCTGGGATAGCCCAGACATCACAGGTAAATTTGAAATTTTTAAGATAATTTATAAAGTCCTCATTGAAGCCCTTCCTTATGAAAAACTCGATATCCTTCTGGGTAAACCTGAGGTTTTTAAGATAATCCGTAAGCTGTCTCAGACCTGCCATAATGGCAAATCCTCCGTTATCGGGCACCTTACGGAAGAACATATCGAAGTAAACTATCTTATCCTTCATTCCGTTGGTAAAATAACCGTTAGCCATGGTCAGCTCATAAAAGTCCATAAGCATAGTAAGGTTTCTTGATTCGAGAGTATTGCTCATTTAAGACACTCCTTAATTTTTGAATATAAATGATTATACCACAAAAAACGAAGAATAAAAGGTGTTTTAGAAAAAAATTTATCAAATATACCGAAGATAATTACTATTTGACATTATATTTGTATCAATAATAGACAAATCAAACTTGACATAAATTTTTCACTGTGCTATTATATTAATGGAATTTTAAGAGATTTTAATATTTACGTAATAAGGTGTGAAAAAAATGAGAATCAGAAAACAGGCTCTCGGCGAAAAAAACATTGTCGGAGCGAGAATCGAAGCTAAGAGAAAGGAGCTCGGCATAAAGCAGGTAGACCTTCTCACTCAGCTTCAGATAAGAGGTGTTGAGCTTACAGCTTCAGGTCTTTCGAAGCTTGAGGGTCAGATAAGAGGCGTATGTGACTATGAGCTTGTCGCTATTGCCGATGTACTCGGCGTATCTCTTAATTGGCTTGTAGGAAAAGAAGACTGATTTTTCTCTGAACTTAAAACGGGGGTTGTTGCATAAGGTTGCAACAGCTCTTTTTATTTTCGGCTGTGTCGCTTTATACTCTGTTAAAGTCAGCCATATTTGGATACAGAGCCTTATCTTTTGACGAAAAGTAACCTTTACTCCGCATACAGAATAGTATGATACTGACAGTAAAAAGCTGTTAATATTGATAAGGAGTGAGGAAAATGGAATATAACGATTGCGGCTACGAGGCCTGCATCAGAAATGATATGTCCTGCGCAGACATAAAGTGCTGTGAAAGAAGCTCACTTCCCCGTAACCCTGTCCTTGCCATGGCTTATGTACCCTTTCAGCAGTGGAATCAGGTTTATACGGCGGAAAAGGGCCTTTGCGCGGGAACGCTGTTTCCTTGTCTTGACCTTCCTTTTGTGGGGTGTGTAAGATGACAAATATGAAAAACAGTCTCAGGCACAGGCTTATGTCCGTGCGTTTTGCTATGTGGGAGCTTCATCTGTATCTTGATACTCACTGCGGTGATGCTCAGGCAGCGGAGCTTCTTAATAAGTACGCGGAAAAATACCGTGAGCTTTTAAGAGAGTACGAATGTAAATACGGGCCGGTCACTGCTGATGACGGCTACGGTGCGAAATGGCTTAAGAGTCCCTTTCCTTGGGTGAACGGCGGGAGTGATTGCTGATGTTCTGTTATGAGAAAATATTGCAGTATCCGATAAACATTAAAAAGCCGAATCCTCTTTATGCGAAAATCATAATCAGTCAGTACGGCGGTCCCGACGGCGAGCTTGGTGCATCTCTCCGTTATCTGAGCCAGCGCTTCGCTATGCCCTGGGGCGAATTACAGGGTCTGCTTACTGATATAGGTACCGAAGAGCTCAGTCACCTCGAGATGATAGGCACACTCGTTTATCAGCTTACGAGAAATCTTTCCCCTGAGGATATAAAGAAAAACGGCTTCGACTCCTACTTCGTAGACCACACCACGGGCGTTTATCCCGCCTCGGCAGCCGGCGTTCCCTTTACTGCCGCATATATTCAGAGCAAGGGCGATGTGCTTACCGACCTGCATGAGAATATGGCGGCAGAGCAGAAGGCGAGAACTACCTACGATAACATTCTCCGTCTGGTCGATGACCCCGATGTGTGCGATGTAATTAAGTTCCTTCGTGCAAGAGAGGTAGTTCACTATCAGCGTTTCGGTGAAGGTCTAAGAATAGCTACGGATAAGATGAATGAAAAGAACTTCTATGCATTCAATCCGAGTATTGATAAGTGCAGAAAATAAAAAAAGAGGGGCAGCGCTCCTCTTTTTTTGTAGACAAATGTAGTTTATATACATTTTATACATATTTGTCTGAGATTTTTCAATTTTTATTTAAAAAGTTAATTTTGATTTATTCAAAAAAACTATTTCAGTTAACAAAATTATAATTCTTAACGGTATAATAAAAATATATCGTACACTTTAATTTAAAATGTATACAAGAACAGATTGAAACAGTGAACAGGGCAATGATTATCTGCTGACGTCAATCTCACGCAAAAGAATGTCAAAGCTGTTTTGATTAACGGTATTATTAAATTAGTTTAACATTATTTTAATGAAAATATTATAAAAAATAATAGTTTGATAAAATGTTTTATTGTTGAAGGAGAATCTTTATGTTACCTGCACCAAATAATCTTAATTGTTTTGAATATCTTGAGTACTGCACATCCCGTTACGGTGATGTCAATATGATGCAGCATTTCGGCATCGACTACTTAAGAAGTGAGATTTTCAGAGACATCAGCAATCTGGCCGCATATTTCCAGAAGGGCTTAGGACTCAAAAAAGGTGATGTTTATACCATTTTTATGCCTACTACTATGCAGAGTGTTATTGCTTTTTATGCTCTTAATCAGATAGGTGTAATCACCAGCTTTGTTCATCCTCTTATGGGTGCGGACTACCTTAAGGAACAGCTTGAGCTTGTTCATTCTAAGGGCGTTATGGTTCTTGATCTGCTTGTGAAGGACCATATTGATACCATTAACAAAAGCGGCCTTCCCTGTCTTGTCTGCCATAGCTCAGACTATTCAGACGGATATAAGCGTGCCGGCAGTAAATTTGCTGAAGCACTCGTTAAAAAAATCTATACAAAGTATGATAATGCTACATATTATAAGGATGCTCTTAAGATGTACACCAATCCCGTCCGTGCTGAGAATAACGGTGAAGATATTGCTGTTTATCTTAACGGCGGCGGCACAACAGGAAAAAGCAAGACAATCAAGCTTACAAGCAAGGCTGTCAACGAGCTTTCCTGGCGTGTTTCCGACATCGACGAAGTTCACGACCCCGGTAATGAATATGAGGTAATTGTGCTTCCCCTTTTCCATTGCTTCGGTCTTTGCGTTGCTGTTCATATGGCTATGTGTAACAGTGCCTGCATTATCCCTATGATGCAGTTTGATTCAAGAATTTTCCTCAGTCTTATGCGCAGAAACAATGTTATCGGTTTCGGCGGTATTCCTCTTATGTTCCAGAAGCTGATGAAGGACAAGAAATTCGACGGCCCGCATCTTAAAAATGTCAGGCTTATGTTCTGTGGCGGTGACGATATTCCCGACAGCTTTATTGATGAATTCAACTCTTACTTTGAAAAATGGGGTGCTACGGGCAGACTCCGTCAGGGCTACGGCCTTACGGAAATCGGTTCAGTATGTACAACCAATACAAATACTGATTTCAAGCGTGGCTCTATAGGCAAGCCTATCCGCGGTGTTACCGTTGAAATATGGGATGATGACCATAAGAGACTTCCTGCCGGTGAGGTTGGTGAGTTCGCTATTTCAGGTCCTACGGTTATGCAGGGTTATTATGCTGAGGGCGAGGCAGAGGACTACGGTCTTTACACCGATGAAAACGGTACAAAATGGGTGCTTTCGGGTGACCTTGGTTATGAAGATGAGGAAGGCTTCTTCCACTTCTCCGGCAGAAAGAAGAGACTTATCATCATTTCAGGCTATAATGTTTATCCCACAGATATAGAAAGAATAGTTGGCGAGTTAGACGGCGTCAAGGAATGCTGTGCAGTACAGGGCTGGGACAATAACCGTTCTATGATAAGACTTTATCTGACTATGAGCGATAAAAAGTACGAAACTGAAGAAACCAAGGAGAAAATATGCAAGATTCTTGAAGAGAATTTCTCCAAATTCTATGTTCCCCGTGATTTTGTCTTTATGGACAAGCTTCCCGAAACTCCGCTTATGAAAATAGATTTCATGAAGCTTACAGCTGCTGATCCTGAAAAGGCAAGAGCTGAAAGAAAAATTAAAGAATAAAAAAATATGATTTACAAACTGCCCCTGTATGTGATATAATACAGGGTAGTTAAAATAAATGCTTCTTTATTTTTAAGAAGAAAAAGGAGAAAAGCAAATGGTTACCATTAATTCTATGATGTGTAAGGGTTGCGGATACTGCATCAGATTCTGTCCTAAGCATATACTTGAAATGAGTAAGGAAAGGTCAGAAAAAGGCCATTTTTATCCTGTTAATATCGACGAAAAAGCTTGCACAACCTGTGCAATATGTGCTTTGATGTGTCCTGAAGGGGCTATTGAAGTTACGTCAAAGGAGGACTGAGAAAATGGAAAAAAGATTTATGAAGGGCTGTGAAGCAATAGCTGAAGCAGCAGTCAGAGGCGGTTGCCGATTCTTCGCCGGTTATCCCATTACTCCTCAGAATGAAATTCCTGAATATCTCTCATGGAGATTGCCTGAAGTAGGCGGTGCTTTTGTTCAGGGCGAAAGTGAAGTAGCATCCATTAATATGGTATACGGTGCGGCCGCTACAGGTAAAAGAGCTCTTACAAGCTCATCAGGTCCGGGTATCAGTCTTAAGGCTGAGGGTATATCTTATCTGGCTTCGGCACAGCTTCCCGCAGTTATTGTAAACATATCCAGAGGCGGTCCCGGCCTCGGCTCAATTCAGCCTGCCCAGTCTGACTATCTTCAGGCTACCAAGGCTCTCGGTCACGGCGGCTTCAGAGCTATGGTATTTGCTCCTGCTACTTTACAGGAGGCAGTTGACCTTACATATAACGCATGGGATTATGCTGAAAGATACAGAAATCCTGTTATGATTCTTATGGACGGCTGTCTCGGTGCTATTATGGAGGAAGTAGAGCTTCCCGAAATGAAGAACTCTAATCCCGAAGATATAGAGGACTGGTGCCTTGACAGAATTGGCGACAGAACTGATTCTCATATGATTACTCCTATTCTTCCCGAGCCTGCACTTGAGCTTCTCAATAAGGGTAAGGCTATGCAGTACAAGATGTGGGAAATGCTTGACACCAAGGTGGAAGAGTTTATGCTGGAGGATGCTGAGTATGTTGTAGTAGCATACGGTATTGCAGCCAGAGTGGCAAAGGAGGCAATTCTGCGCCTGAGAGAAGAAGGCTACAAGGTAGGTATGGTCCGTCCCATTACACTTTACCCCTTCCCGAAAGCAAGTCTTAATAATCTTGACTACACTAAGGTCAAGGGCGTTATCGACATTGAAATGACTATTCCTGCTCAGATGAGGGAAGATATTGAGCTTCAGGTCAAAGACCGCTGCCCCGTACATGAGTACGGAAGAAGCGGCGGTATGCTCCTTGATGATGAGGGCGTATATGAAGCTATTGCAGAAATCGTAAAGGGAGGAGAATGATTATGGCAGAATACAAAAGACCAAAATCACTGATGCCTATGGCAACGGGTTACTGTCCGGGTTGTCTGCACGCTCTTGCAACAAGACTTGTTGCTGATGTTATCGACGAGCTTGGACAGGCTGAAAATGCTATCAATGTTGTCTCTGTAGGCTGCAGTGCACTCAATCTTTACTCCTGGTGCGGTGACGTTATCGGTTCGGCTCACGGAAGAGCTCCTGCTGTTGCAACAGGTGTCAAACGCTGCTTACCCGAAAGATTAGTCTTTACATATCAGGGCGACGGTGACCTTGCCGCTATCGGTCTTGCCGAGATTATGTCAGCAGCAAACAGAGGTGAAAACTTTACGGTTGTCTTTGCTAACAATCAGACCTACGGTATGACAGGCGGTCAGATGGCTCCGACCACACTTTTAGGCCAGAAGACAACTACAAGCCGTGACGGACGTGACTGTCTTACTACAGGCTATCCGATGAAGATGTGTGAGCTTATATCAGTTCTTGAAGCTCCCGTATTTGTTGCAAGATATGCTCTTAATACACCTAAGGGTGTTATGGATGCAAAAAAGGGCATAAAGAAGGCCTTTGAAAAACAGCTCAGAGGAGAAGGCTTTACCTTTATTGAGCTTCTTACAAACTGTCCTACCAACTGGGGTATGAATCCCCTTGATACTCTCGAATATATGAACACAAACACCATCCCTTATTTTACTCCCGGTGTTTTCAAGGATAAGGAGGCTGAAAAATAATGAAGCAGTCATTTGTATTTTCAGGTTCCGGCGGTCAGGGTATTATGAGTGCAGGTATAATGCTTGCTTATGCAGCTATTGATGAAGCCAAACATGCAACATATCTTCCTGAGTACGGTCCTGAGCAAAGAGGCGGCAGCGCCAAATGTACGGTTATCATCAGTGACGGTGATATTATTTCACCTCTTACCAAAAAGTGCGACAATCTTATCTGTATGAATGAACAGGCTTACAGAAAGTTTTCAGACGATCTTAAGCCGGGAGGACTTTTAGTTCTTAATTCAAGCCGCATAAAAAATGAAGAAGTAAGAGATGATGTAAGAGTTCTCAGCATACCTGTTGACGATATAGCTCTGGAGCTCGGCAATGTCAAGGTTGCAAATATCGTGCTTATCGGTGCACTTATCGGTGCAACAGATATCGTAAGCAAGGATGTATTTGTAAAGAGTCTTGAAGAAAAATTCAAGAGCAAAAAGCCCGAAATTCTTGAGATGAACATTAATGCTCTCAATAAGGGTATAGAACTTGCAAAATAAAAATTTAATTTAAAGGAGATATATATTATGGCAAAGTATTCTTTCGACACAAAATTCAGCGTTCTTATGAAGGATCCTCAGGTTATGGAAATCGTGGCTGATCTCTGCCCCGAAATCGTTAATCATCCTATGAAGAGCCTTGCTCTTTCACTGGGCTTCACACCTAATATGGGTATGGCTGTTCTTTCAAAGATGTATTCTAAGGAAAAGATCGAAGAATTCAGACAGAGACTTGAAGCAATCGAATAAGAAACTGGTCACTTGCCCGTCGGTAAATCCGGCGGGTTTTGTTTTTGCGTAAAAGCACAGCAAAAAAATCTTGCCAAAAAGCATATTTTATGCTAAAATACATTGATATATTAAATTTACCCCGTATGAGGTGATATTTTGGCAGCTAAAAAAGAAAACATAAGAAACTTCTCTATTATCGCTCATATCGACCACGGTAAGAGCACTCTTGCCGACCGACTTTTAGAGATAACCGATTCCGTGGCTAAAAGAGATATGTCTGCACAGATTCTCGACGATATGGATCTGGAAAGAGAGAGAGGAATTACCATAAAGGCTCACGCCGTAAAGCTTAACTATAAGGCTAAGGACGGTGAGGAGTATGAGCTTAATCTTATCGACACACCGGGCCATGTGGACTTTAACTATGAGGTTTCCCGTTCACTCGCCGCCTGTGAGGGTGCGGTGCTTATCATCGATGCTTCCCAGGGCATCGAGGCGCAGACATTGGCTAATACCTATCTTGCCCTCGACCATGACCTGGAGCTCGTTCCCGTTATCAATAAAATCGATCTCCCTGCCGCTGAGCCTGACAGAGTGGCTGCTGAGGTGGAGGAGGTTATCGGCCTCGACTGTATGGGTGCGCCGAGAGTTTCCGCCAAAACAGGCGAAAATGTAGCTGAGGTGCTGGAAAAAATCGTTTCCGACATTCCTGCTCCCTCGGGCTGTGATGACAAGGCTCCCCTCAAGGCTCTTATATTCGACTCGGTTTATGATAACTATAAGGGCGTTATCGTTTATGTACGTGTTATGCAGGGTACTCTCAAAGCCGGTGAGACTATGCGTATGATGGCTACGGGTGCAGAGTTCAATGTAGTCGAGGTAGGTTATATGCGTGCTACGGGACTTGAGCCCTGCAAAGAGCTTTCCTCCGGTGAGGTAGGCTATATTACCGCTTCCATTAAAACTGTCCGCGATGCCAAGGTAGGTGACACCGTAACCAAGGTTCAGAATCCGGCCTCTGAGCCTCTTCCCGGCTACAGAAAGGTTAATCCTATGGTTTACTGCGGTGTTTATCCTGCTGACGGTGCAGATTACGAGGCGCTCCGGGATGCTCTCGAAAAATTACAGCTGAACGATGCCTCTCTTTCCTACGAGCCTGAAACCTCGGGCGCTCTCGGCTTTGGCTTCCGTTGCGGCTTCCTCGGTCTTTTACATTTGGAAATCATCCAGGAAAGACTCGAAAGAGAGTATAACCTTGACCTGGTTACTACGGTGCCTTCCGTAGTTTATAAGATTCATCTTACTGACGGAAGTGTAGTTGAAATCGATAACCCTACCCATTATCCCGAACAGGCCTCCATTGACTACTGCGAGGAGCCTATCACTAACGCTCATATCTATTCTCCTGCCGATTATGTAGGCTCGATTATGGATCTTTGTCAGGACAGACGCGGTATTTTCAAGGATATGAAATACATCACACCTGACCGTGTGGATATTCACTATGAGCTTCCTCTCAATGAAATTATTTACGATTTCTTCGATGCTCTTAAGTCGAGAACGAGAGGCTATGCTTCCTTTGATTATGAGATTTTCGAATACAGGCGCTCCAGCTTACAGAAGGTCGATGTTCTTCTTAACGGTGACATCATCGATGCTCTTTCGTTTATTATCCATTCGGAAAAGGCTATGTCCCGTGCCAGAAAGATAGCCGAAAAGCTTAAGGAGCATATTCCGAGACAGATGTTCGAAATTCCCATTCAGGTAGCTATCGGCAGTAAGGTTATCGCCCGCGAAACTGTCAAGGCTATGAGAAAGGATGTTCTCGCCAAATGCTACGGCGGTGACATCACACGAAAGAAAAAGCTTCTCGAAAAACAGAAGGAAGGTAAAAAGCGTATGCGTCAGTTCGGTACTGTTGAGGTGCCTCAGGAGGCATTTATGGCGGTGCTCAAGCTTGACGATAACGGATAACAGTATGACAATATGACAGGAATATATATTCATATTCCCTTTTGTAAAACGAAATGTCCTTACTGTGATTTCTATTCCTTTAAAGGTGAAGAAAATCAAAAGGACAGCTATCTTGAGGCTGTCCTTTTATGCTTGGAGGGCTATTCCGACAGAAAATTAAAGGTGGATACCGTTTATTTCGGAGGAGGAACCCCCTCTGTCTTCGGCGGAGAAAGAATAGAAAGGATAATTTCTTACATAAGGGAAGGCTTTGACTTGCAGGATAATGCGGAAATAACCGTGGAGTGTAATCCCTCCTCTACTGATGAAGCCTTTGTCCGTCAGGTAAAAAAGGCAGGAGTAAACCGAGCTTCTATGGGAATGCAGTCAGCAGTAGACAGAGAGAGAAAAAGTCTCGGCAGACCCTCAGGCAAAGAGGATATAAAAAGAGCAGTAAGCCTCTTTAAAAAAGAGGGAATAGACAATATTTCCCTTGACCTTATGCTGGGTGTTCCTTATCAGAATATGGAGAGCCTCGATGAAAGCATAGA
The DNA here is from genome assembly GCA_017516315.1 of Clostridia bacterium. GTDB lineage: Bacteria > Bacillota > Clostridia > Oscillospirales > Acutalibacteraceae > UBA6857. Next base: position 25,742 of record JAFXDE010000049.1, read on the forward strand.
TTTTGTTCTTTCTCTCGGAGTAAAGCACATCAGTGCCTATATGCTTAAAATAGAAAAGGGAACTCCCTTTGAAAGGGACGAAAAAAAACTCCCGATTCCCGATGAGGATACAGTGGCCGATATGTATCTGCATGTGTCACAAAGGCTCGGCAGAGAGGGCTTCGTTCATTATGAAATCTCGAATTTCGCCCTTGAGGGCTTTCACAGCCGGCATAACACGAAATATTGGCAGTGTGAGGACTATATAGGAATAGGCCCCTCAGCACATTCCTGCTATAAGGGAAAAAGATTTTATTATACGCGTTCCTTTGATGATTTTATTTCCGGGAAAGAGCCTGTTTATGACGGCGAGGGCGCAGGAGAGGAAGAATATATTATGCTCGCTCTGCGTCTTAAGGAAGGTCTCGACGGAGAGAAATTCAGAGAACGGTATGGCAGAGCTTTGGATAAAAGCATCTTTAAAAAAGCGGAAAGATACGAGAAAAGGGGCTTGCTGAAAATCGAAGGGGAGAGAATATATCTCACAGCTGAGGGTTTTCTTCTTTCGAACAGTATAATAAGTGATTTGATATATTGACGGAACACAGGGGACGGTTCTGTGTGTTTCGCTCTAACAGGAGAAATTGAATACTGAACACACAGAACCGTCCCCTGTGTTCTTTAATGTTCTTTAAGGCGGTGTAGCTATGATTTTAAAAAAGTACGGTCTCGTTTTAGCAGGCGGAGGAGGTAAGGGAGCTTATCAGATAGGTGCCTGGAAGGCTCTTAAGGAAATGCGTATTTCCTTCGATGCCATAGCCGGTGTTTCGGTGGGCTCCATCAACGGCGCACTTATCGCCGCGGGAGATATGAGTAAGGCGATCGATTTCTGGCATAATGTTTCAGTGGAAAAAGGCATCAGAATCGAAAATGAGCTTGTAGACCCGGAAAATCTTTTCAGCAAAAAGAATTGGAGCATACTGTTCAAAGAGTTTCTGAAAAACGGCGGCTTTGATGCTTCCCCTGCGGCAGATTACCTTAAAGCCTATGTAGACGAGGACAAGGTAAGAAAAAAGAAAATACCTCTCGGCATCGTGACGGTGCACCTTTCACAGAATGCTACTCCCCTCGAAATTTTCGTCGATGACATTCCTCAGGGGGAATTGGTGGATTATCTTTTAGCTTCCTCAAATATTCCCTTGGCTACAAACATAGGCCCGGAGGGTGAGCGCTTTCTCGATGGCGGTGTTTACGATAATACACCTGTAATGACCTTAAAAAAGAGAGGCTATAACAAGCTTATCGTTATCGATATTTCGAATATCAAGGGTGTGGCGCATAATCTTAATTTCAATAATTCTCAGGTGGTTTATATCCGCCCCTATGATTTAGAGGATCTCGGTCCGTCCTTTGATTTCAGCTCAGCTATGATTGATCGCAGAATACAGCTCGGTTATCTTGATACGAGAAAGGCCTTCGGCCATCTGGCGGGAAATATTTATTATTTTACTCCCGATGTTTTCGCTGCGATGGTAGAGCAGTACGGCGTAAACGCCATTTATGAGCTTGAGGAGCTCGCTCATAAATTAAAGGTAGAGAAAATTTCTATTTACTCTAAGGAGGAATTTATTTCTGCCGTAAAGACCGCACTCGAAGAGGCTAAGGCTGAGGAGACAGAAAAAGCACAGCAGACACCTGCTGAAAAAGAGAGTGACAGCACCTTCGATTGGAATGATCTGAAGGAAAGATGGAATCAGTTCAGAGGCAGAGGCCAGAGAAAGGACCTTGAGGAGTACGCTGAGGCTATAGCAGTTCTCGATTCAGTAGTAATGTAAAATTTTACCGTAAGGAAAATTCAGCGAAACTCTTGACAAAAGAAAAAAACTGATATATCATTTTAGCATAATATTTTTAAACCGATGAGCGAGAGTAGTAACACTATCGGAAGCTTACAGAGAGCTGTGAACGGTGGAATACAGCAGTGGAAGACAGTGCGAATGGACTCGTGAGGGTGGCCCGAAAAATCAGTAGGCGCCGACGGAAACTCTAACCGTTATGATGAGAGCGTATGTCAGTACGTGAAAAACCATTAAGGTGGCGACAGACTTCTGTTCCTTTGTGGAGCAGAAGTTTTTTGATTTTAACCGTCTTAATGAAGAAATATTTAAGGGAGTGTTATCTATGTATTATTCAGGCGAACGATGGCGCAGTTTATAATAGCATCGCAAAGCCTCTCCTGAAAGGAGAGGTGGCAACCGAAGGTTGACGGAGAGGTCACAACAGCACCGCATTACCGTCATATATATCTCCCGTCGAAAGGGAAAAAAGGAAAACTATACTATAATATATATAAACAGAATAAGGAGAATTTAAAAAATGAACACAAGCTATAAAGATTTCGACAATTATCTTAAACAGTATCCCGATAAAAACGGCTATTTCGGCGCTCACGGCGGAGCCTTCCTTCCTTCCGAGCTTGAGCCTGCCTTCAAGGAGGCCGACGACGCTTACGAAGCTATCTGTCAGTCTGCACAGTTTATTTCCGAGCTTCGCAGAATCAGAAAGGAGTTCCAGGGCAGACCTACTCCCGTTTACCATTGCGAGAGACTTTCTAAGCTCTTCGGCAATTGTCAGATTTATCTCAAGCGTGAGGACCTTAACCACACAGGCGCTCACAAGCTCAACCACTGTATGGGTGAAGGCCTTTTAGCCAAGTATATGGGTAAAAAGAAGCTCATTGCAGAGACAGGTGCAGGTCAGCACGGTGTTGCTCTTGCCACAGCGGCGGCATACTTCGGTATGGAGTGTGACATTTATATGGGTGAGGTTGACATCGCCAAACAGCACCCCAATGTAATCAGAATGAAGATGCTAGGTGCTAATGTTATTCCCGTAACTCACGGACTCAAAACTCTCAAGGAGGCTGTTGATGCCGCATTTGAGGCTTATCTTAAGGAATATGACCACGCTATTTACTGCATCGGTTCAGCACTCGGCCCCCATCCCTTCCCGAAAATGGTAAGAGACTTCCAGGCTGTTATCGGTATCGAGGCAAGAGAGCAGTTCCTCGAGATGACAGGTCATCATCCCGACGCTGTATGTGCATGTGTAGGCGGCGGCTCAAACTCTATCGGTATGTTTGTTCCTTTCCTTGCTGACCCTGTTGACATTATCGGTGTAGAGCCTCTCGGCAGAGGTGAAAAGGTGGGCGACCATGCTGCTACTATGGCTTTCGGCACTAAGGGCAGACTTCACGGCTTCGAAAGCTATCTTCTCCAGGACGAAAAGGGCGAGCCTCTTCCCGTTTACTCTATCGCCAGCGGTCTCGATTATCCCGGTGTAGGTCCCGAGCACGCTAACCTCAGAGATATGGGCAGAGTACAGTATGACACCGTCTCCGACGAGGAGGCTATGGAGGCCTTCTTCCTTCTGTCAAGATACGAGGGTATCATCCCTGCTATAGAATCCTCCCATGCAGTAGCCTACGCTATCAGATATGCCAAGGAGCATAAATCCGGCTCTATCCTCGTTTCTCTTTCCGGCAGAGGTGACAAGGATATCGACTATGTTTACGAACAGTACGGCTGCGGCGAAAGATTTATGGAGAAGTACGAAAAATAATGGTTTAAATAAAGAAAGGCTCTTCCGTCTGATGAACGGAGGAGCTTTTTTTCGTATCGGCAGTTTCCGATATAATAAACTATAAGCAGTGCAAGGGTCGTACCGCGGCTGCATATAATATAATCTTACAGATACAAAAACATACGAAAGATATAGTTTTCTTTGACAAACAATTTCTTAATTAGTTAAAGTGTACAAAAAGAAAGCACTATTTTCTAATTATGAATACGGATAATTACGGGAAAATTTGTTGATTTTACCGTGACTTTTTATTATAATAAATATGTGTAATTATAGGGGTTATTGTACCCTTTTACAGAGAAAGACGGTAAATCCGTCTCCGGTCAAAGCACAGGGAGGTCAGTTGTGCTCGGAGAGCTTTTATCGGATTTCATCACTCTTTAAACTCGGGTAACTCCCGAAAAATTCTGAAACACCTTTAAAGGGTTTCAAATATCTCACAAGGAGGATAAATCCAAAAATGAAAAAGAAACATTTATTAAACATGAAGAAAACTTTGTCAGTATTTTTGTCAGTGATGATGCTTCTTACTGCATGGGTATTTGTTGCGCCTGAGCATAGTAATGTAAGTGCTGCTGATATTGTTTCAGCTACTGAGAGTTATAACAAATCTCTGCTGAATAGCATCAACACGGCTATTGATACAACTATGACTACTACTTACGGTAAATTCAAAAGTGACGGTATGAACGGTGATGACGAGGCTCCTTATAACACTGACGCTTACCGTTCCAAGCACTATAAGAACATTTTCTATTCACCTACTGTAGACATAAACGGATATGCTGTTTATTGGGGCAGCGATGTCATTTCCGGTATTGACTCGGTAAGACTTTATTATCCGGATACTGTTATGCTCTATGACGGCGACACCAAACCTCAGATGGGTGCTGTTGTATGTCTTGACGCTGCTAGCGGCGGCAGAGTAAGAGCTGTGTCATTATATATTGACAGCAATGATAACGGCCTTGTAATCACAGACCACTGGAAGGGACATACCACCGCCAACCTTGCTCATCTCATTAATATTGAAAATGGTTCTTATAAGTTTGCTAACACTTACGCGGAACATGGTACTTACAAAATAAACACCGAATCAAACGGTCAGTGGTATTTCTATGCTTCTGATCTTCGCTTTGACGGTACCCTTAATGCAACCGAATGGGTTAGAACCATAACTCCCACCTGGGGCTTTTACGGCGGTAAAAGAAATACAGCAAACAGATATACTAAGGTAGCAACTAAGACTATCTATGTTATGAACATCAAGGGTTACCGTGATCTTGTTAGCACAATCGCTACTGATAAGGCTAAATATATCGATAATGCTGCTCGTTATACTTCTGAATCAATTAAAGCTTATGTAAACGCAGCTAACGCTATTCTTAACCTCAACCCCAAAAATGTTTCACAGAATATGTCTGCTGTCAGTACATGGGGTACGAGCATGAGCACAGCGTATACTAATTATATAAATGCAAAGAACAGCCTTAAAAACAGAGAGTTTGATGTTACCTTCGAAAATATGTTCTCTGTTTCTGATTGGAAAAACTCTGCGTCAGCAGAAGTAAGCAATACTAACGCTGATCTTACTGTTAATGACGATACAGGTTTTATCCGCATCTGGAAGGGTGTGGCAAATGATGTTTACTCGAGCTGTTCAAACGGTGATCACGATGCAAACAAGTATTCTGTTTCTGTTACATCGGGAGGAAGTTACACCTTAAGCTTTGATACTGAGACCAGCCAAAGCGGCGGAGAGGTTAGATCTCAGGCGGCTTTATATTGGTTTGATATAAACGGTTATTCTGTCGGAAGTCCTACAGTGTTAGATTTCAGCGGAGACAGCGAAAGACACACGGCTGAAATTACTGTTCCGTCAAATGCAAGACAGGTAGAATTCCGTTTCGGTAACAGATGTACTACATCAGGCTCTACGGTATATTTTAAAAATATCGCATTTTATCCTACGGAACGCGGCACTGAATACGGTATCGAAGAATGGACCACACGCCCTGTCACAAAAGCATATACATACAACGCTGCTCTTGGCTCTATTCTTCCTGTTCCTGCAAGAAACGGCTACACATTCAACGGATGGTATCTCGACGGAAATGTAACAGCTGACGGTAAGCCTCAGGACGGTGAATGGGTTACAGACGGTAACGGTACAGTTGTGTCTGAGACACAGAGCTTTAAGATAGCAGCTCATTATAATCTTTATGCGGATTGGTCAGCAAGCGACTATACCGCTGCTTTTGAAGGAAACGGCGGTACTGCTTCCAGCACATCTCTTGGCTATACAATAATCGGAACTGTAAAGCTTCCTCCCGCTACGAAAAGCGGATATGAATTTGATTGTTGGAAAGTAACGGCAGCTTCCGGTAATTGGAAAGTCGGAGATACATACAGTGCAGGCGAGACTTTGACAGGTATGTACGGTGATGTTACTCTTACTGCTCAGTGGACTAAGACCTGGACCGTAACATTCCTTAAGGCTGACGGTACAACTTTCGTTACACGTACTGTAAGGGACGGCGAAGCCGCTGAAGCTCCTGCTCAGAATCCTACCAAGGCTTCCGATGATAACGGCAAGTATACCTTTACCGGATGGGATGTGGACTTTACAAATGTAACGAGTGACCTTACCGTTACTCCTCAGTTCGATGTTGATTCTCACGGTAATTTCACATATAGTCTCGTTTCACCGGCTACATGTACCAAAAATGCGATAGTAACCAAACGATGCGGTGACTGTAACTATAGCTACGGTAATGTAGAATACGACGGAACAGAAAGAGAAGATTGGCTCGCTAAAGATCACGATTTCCAGAACGGATCAATTATAAAAGATTCCTACATCGGTGATGCAAGCAATCAGACAGATACAGATACCCATGTAAGAAAGTGTAAGAACTGTACTGAAACAATTACAGAGACTCACGAAAATTCTTGGTATATATTAAAAACTGAAGGTGCTACCTGTACCACACCCGGTACTGTTTACTGGGAATGTCCTTGCGGCGCTCAGAAGACCACACAGGGTGATACAGCTCCCAATGTACATAACTTTGACGGTACAGTAATCACTCCGATGGGTGACGGAACTCACGATGTTCATTGTACTTACGATAACTCCCACACCACAAATGTTAAATGTACGGATGCGAACAATGACTGTATCTGTGACGTAGCAGCATGCGGACAGGAGCTCGTTCACGTTTACGATCAGCAGAAGGCTGAAAAGGCTTACGAGAAAACTCCCGCTACATGTACAGATGACGCTGTTTATTACTACGCCTGTAAGTGCGGTAAGAAGAGCGATAGTGAAACCTGGACTGATGAAGGCTCCGCTACAGGCCACACCTGGTTGAATGAAGGCACCGATCTCGCTACACTCGCAGAATGCGAAAAGGATGCAACATATTATCAGACCTGTGAAAAGTGCGGCATCTCAGCAAGATATGATACCACAAACACAGGCTCAACCTGGACTGATGAAGGCTCCGCTACAGGCCATGATTACACCGGTACAGACATCCGCGATAATGAAAACGGAACACATTCTTACTATTGTGTAAACGGCTGCGGTACTTACGGCTATAACAAAGTAAAAGATGCAGGTAAAGACTGTACCTACGGCGAATGGTCAAAGACAGAAGAAACTACTCACACCAAGACCTGTTCAGAATGTTATTACAAAGTAACTGAAGAGCATAAGTGGTCGGCTTGGACATCTACAGACCTCTATAAAGAAGCAAATGGCGAACAGACCCGTACTTGCTCCGTATGTAAAAAGGTAGAAACCAAGGCTTGCGATTATGAAGTAACTCATAAGGATGCAACCTGTACAGCTCCCGAAATCACTACATATAAGTGTAAGGATTGCGGTCACGGCTACACAGTAACAGGCAAAGCTGCTACAGGTCACGATTACACAGATACAGCTGATGTGAAGTCTTATAACGGACAGCACAGCTACGGCTGTACTAAGTGTGATACCTACGGCTTTAACAGTATGGAAAATGCCCGTGAGGCTTGTAGCTACGGCTATGAAAAGACTGCAGACGGTCAGCATAAGGCTACCTGTGAAGTATGTAAATATAACTTCACTGAAAACTGCGTTGCAGCTGAGGGCAAAGAAGCTACCTGTTCGGCTCTCGCTGTCTGCGGAAAGTGCGAGGAAGAATTCGGCGGTTACGCTGCACATAGCTTTACCGCTGAGGGCGGTGCAGTAGCACTCGGAAACGGTAAACACGCATATCGTTGCGAAAACTGTAAGGATGAAACTAAGTACGGTATCGGCGCAAATGTAGGCGCCTACCAGGACTGCTCGGGCGGCGAAGCTACCTGTTCAGCTCCCGCTGAATGTGAAGTATGCGGCCAGGCATACGGTAGTGTTAATGCAAACGCTCACGTATGGGGCGATTGGGCAAATGTCGAAGGTACAGAAACACATAAGCGCGTATGTACGTTGAATGGCACACATACACAGACACAGGATTGCTTATGTACTTCTCCCACAGCAACTTCTCCTGACTGTAATACTCCCAGCTACACATATAATACCTGTGACGATTGCGGCCATGAATGGCAGACAGCTAACGATGATGCTCTCGGTCACGATTGGAGTAGTGCTTGGGTAAGTGACGGTAAGGGAAATCATACAAAAACCTGTGCACGCGGATGTTCCTATGCTGACAATACTCTCACAGAAGCATGTGCTGATGCAGAGCCTGTAGTACATGAAGCTACATGTACTGAGGACGGCTATACAGCTTATATCTGTGACGGTTGCAGCTATGAGTGGGAAGGTAATACCGTTTCCGCTACCGGTCACAGCTACGCAAATAAGAATCAGTCAGAAGCTGAAGAATATAAGAGATCTGACAAATCCTGCACCACAGACTTAACCTACTGGTATGTCTGCGATAACTGCGATGCAAGTGCTGAAGCAGATGCGGAAAGCGGAAAATTCGAATTAACCGATCTTTACTGGATGCCTGCAGGCGGCGAACAGACAGGACACAGCTTTGACGAAAAGTGCGATAAATATCCTGCTTCTCCCGCTACATGCACAGAGAAAGCAACCTATTACTACTCTTGCTCAAACGAGGGATGTAATGAAAAGGGTACAGAAACCTACGAATCAGGCGAGGCTCTCGGTCACAAGTGGGTACATCCCGCAGATGAAGAGCTTGCAAATTATAATGTTATTAAGGCAGACTGCGTAACTGATGCTACATACTATTATGTATGTGAGAGATGTGATATCTCTTCACAGGGCGTGAAGGCAGACGGAGAAACCTGGACTGATGTCGGCTCTAAGTTAGGTCACGACTTCGACCATGACGACGATGGCGAGCTTAAGGACGAAGGCGACACCGGATATACAGCATATAAGGCTGCTGATTGCTTCGAGGAAGGCTCCTTAGAGCATTGGACCTGTGAGAGATGCGCTAAGAAGTTCAGCGATAAGGACGATAACGGCTCCGAGCTTACGGACACAGTTCTCGTTAAACGCAATCACGCTTTGGTTACTGTTTACGGTAAGAGCGCTACCTGCGAAGAGCCCGGTTACACAAAGCATAAGATGTGTAGCCATAATGGCTGTAATTACAGAGATGCTGACTATCAGGTGATTCCCGCTACGGGTCACGAGTTCCTTGCTGAGAAAGGCTACTATGCTGATGCAGAAAACGGATGTCATGCTTACAAGTGTGCTAACTGTGATGTATACGGCGTAGGCGATGTTAAGTACGAGGTAGCTGACGGCGTAGTTAAGGGTGCTGTCGAATGTACCTTCAGCGGTGAATATGTAAACTTCGACGACGAAAACGGTGTTCACTGTCATAAGCAGCTCTGCGCATGCGGTAACGAAGAAAGCACAGTATGTACTGCTGCTGAAACTGAAAAGGTAGATGTTACCTGTACAGAAGACGGTTATTATAAGTATACTTGCGCTTGTGGCTTCGAATGGACAGAAACAAGCGAAGACGAAGCAGATCAGGCTAAGGGACATTCACTTAAGGTTGATTCTAACGGTAACGGCACTCATACAGAATACTGTGAGAATTGCGATTACGCTACAGTAACAGAGAAATGCTCTACTGAAGAGCCTGCAGCCGCATGCGGTAAGAAGGAAATCTGTGATATCTGTTTAGCTGAATACGGTGATCCCGTTGCTCACTCCTTTACAGTTTATGTTCACGATGAAAACAGCGAAAAGTGCCAGATCGACGGTACAAAGACCGCTAAGTGTGACAACTGCGATGCAACCGATACAGTTACAGACGAAGGCACTGCTCTTGACCATAAGATGACAGATTGGACCTATGACCTTTCCGATTGGGCTGAAATGCCTGAGGACTTCGATGAGGATAGCATCCTTGAGCCCACCTGTCATACAGCAGGTAAGCAGATTAAGTACTGTACTAATGAAGACTGCGGATATTATGAGACTCAGACCGTTAAGGCTGACGAAAATCTTCATCAGTGGGCAGTAGATGCAGACGGTAAGGAATTATGGACTATCGTTTCCGGTGACTGCGGTACAGGCGTTACTCTCGAAAACGAATGTACTGTAGAGGGCTGTAATGAAGTCCGTACAAAGACCGAAGAAGCAGGCCATAGCTGGGTAGTTATCAATTATATCGCTCCCACATGCGAAAAGAACGGCTACAGAGAGCTCCGCTGTGAGGTTTGTCATCAGACAGAAGACCGTTACTACAGTGAAGCTAAGCACGAAGAGTTAGGTGATGAATACGAGGATGCAGATCTCGAAAAGACCGGTGAGCATACCTTGGTATTTATCAGCGAAACACCTGCAACCTGTGCAAAGAATGCTTACATCACCGAAAAGTGCATTACCTGTAACGGATATTTCATTACCGAAACAGAAGGCACGATCCTTGAGCATAATCTTGTCGCCTATAAGGGCGTAGCAGCTACCTGCGAGGAAGCAGGCTACACTGATTATCAGAAGTGCTCAGACTGCGGTACAGTAGTAGGCAAGACAGAAATTCCTGCTACAGGTCACGGCGAGCTTGACGAAAACGGCAAGTGTGAGGATTGCGGCAGAGTAGTTTACGACAGCGAAAACGGCAAATCCTGCGGCTGTATCTGCCATAAGGAAAGCGGCTTGATGAAGCTTCTCTATAAGATTCTTAACTTCTTCTGGAAGCTCTTCAAAATAAGCAAGACCTGCAGCTGCGGTAATGTTCACTGGTAATAATTCGGTTGTTACCGTAAAGCTTAAATAATAAAGAAAGGCTATCGCGTTTGCGGTAGCCTTTTCTGCGTGCAAAAAATATTAAAGTAAAGCGAAAACCGTAAGAGCCTCCTCCAGAGAGCTGTAGGTCTCGTAAAGCTTTTCGTAATTCCCGCCCGTACCCATCGAAAAGGCAGGCCGGCGGAATTCCTTTATGAACCAGTCGGAGACACCCGAATGGTCGGTATTTATTCCGCAGCTCACGGGGAGGGAAGCTGAGCAGGATAAAATTTTAGCCATCATGGAGCTGCTTACAGGCTCTCCCTCGGTGCTTCGGTAGAAAATTTCTCTTTCTCCGCCGTAAAGCTCGAGGCATTGGCGGAACTGTCCGAGTCTGCAAAGACGGGTGAAGCTTTTGGTTTCTGCCTCGCTTTCGGGATAATCTCCGCAGAAAAGAGACGGTCCCGGTGAGGTACAGCCTTCTCTCTTGTCGGGGAGAAAATTGAGGTTTATATCGACACCTGCGGCATTTGAAATCCATTCGGCAGCCTCTTTATTATTATAAAAGGAGGAAACAAAGCTACTCATTCTCCCGGCTTTCCCGGCTCCGTAAAGGAAGATTTCCCTTCCGTCCAGATTCAGAGAGGGAATAACGGTAACACCCGAAAGCGAAAGAGCCTTACGGATGTTTACCGAGGCAAGAGAACGGTTATTTTTAACTGCATAAGAAAGCCTTTCGATGAAAAGCAAAAGAATCAGCCCCGAAAGTCCGTCATTGCCGCGGACAGAGCCGACATAAACCCCACAATTTTTAGTATTACCGACGGAAAGAGCGAAAATACTGCGTCCGACAGCAGTTCTTCCGATAATACGGACATTTAAAAACGGATATTCTTTAATTAGGTCTTCTATTATCCGTTTATTTGTGTTATAATCAAGGTCACAGGGTGTGACAGTATATTTCATAGTATCACCCTTTGAAATATATGATGCCTGAATGAAAATTATACCGTAAAGGGGTTATGAGATATGGATTTCGAAGAAAAAACCTTAAACAGCGAGGTTATTTACGAGGGAAGGATTATTACCGTTCATGTAGACGATGTGGAGCTTCCCGACGGAACCAAGGCAAAAAGAGAGGTAGTAGAGCATAGCGGCGGAGTCTGTGTCGCGGCACTTACGGATAATGACGAGCTTCTTTTCGTCCGTCAGTTCCGCTATCCTTATAAAAGAGAGCTTCTGGAGCTTCCTGCAGGTAAGCTGGAAAAGGGAGAGAATCCTCTCGAGGCAGGCATAAGAGAGCTGGAAGAGGAATGCGGTGTTATCGCGGAAAAGGTATTCTCTCTCGGAACGGTTTATCCTACGGTAGCCTACTGCAGTGAGATAATTCATCTTTACGGTGCTACGGGTCTGAGAAAAACGGAGCAGCATCTCGATATGGGCGAATTCCTTTCCGTGGAAAGAAAGCCCCTCGATGAGGCAGTAAGAATGGTAATGAACGGTGAGATTTCCGACTCGAAGACCGTCGCTCTTGTTCTTAAAATCGCGAAGCTTAAGGAGACGGGGGAAATATGATGAAAAGCTTTATTCTTGCTTCTAATTCACCCCGAAGAAAAGAGCTTCTTCATAACTGCGGCTACAGCTTCGAGGTGAAGCCCTCCGACTGCGACGAAAATACGGACGGGAGCCTTACACCTCAGGAAACGGTAAAGGAGCTTGCGCGGAGAAAGGCTATGGCAGTGCTGGCCGAAAACGCTGATTCGGTGGTTTTAGGCTGTGACACGGTGGTAGCTCTGGAGGGTGAGATTTTAGGCAAGCCTCAGGACCGTGAGGATGCCTACCGTATGCTTACGGCTCTTTCCGGAAAAAAGCATATCGTGGTAAGCGGAGTCTGCGTCGCCGACAAAAACAGATGCGAATGCTTCGAAAACACTACTGAGGTAGAATTCAACAGCCTCTCCGAGGAGACGGTAAACAGCTATCTTGACACTCTGGAGTATACCGATAAGGCGGGAGGCTACGGGATTCAGGGCTTCGGCTCGGTGCTGGTAAAAGGGATAAGAGGAGACTACTTCTCCGTTATGGGTCTTCCCGTGAGTCAGTGTGCCGCCCTTTTATCCTCCTTCGGGATTTACGGAAAGGTCAGAATATAAAAAAAGAGGCTGCTGCACATTTGTGCAACAGCCTTTTAGCTTTAAATTATTACTGAGCTGCTTCTTCGTCTTCAGTTAATTTAGCGAAGAGAGTCTTTACGAATTCGATGAGAGCCTCGATAAAAGCTTTGATGTCTTCTTTGTAGGTTTCAAAAAATTCCATAGTTATTTCCTCCTGAAAATTATTTTGTACTGTAATTATAGTATAATTTTTCCTATTAGTCAAGAAGAAATTAAAAAATTGTTCATTTTTGGTTAATATGTTGTTTTATAAGCAAAGGGAAGAAAAAGTTAAATAAAAAAATCAATATGTAATTGTATAGTTTTAATAAAATTTAATTTATAATGCAATTAAGAGCTCTGCTTTCTTGACTTGAAGGGTAAAAATATAGTATTATTAAAATGATGAAATTTGTTTTTATCTAATAATTACTTTCAGGAGGTAACAACTATGAAAACAGTTTTTAACCGTGCGTTAAGTCTTGTGATGTGTCTCGTTCTCATCTGCTCGACTATGTCAGTTATGGCTTTCGGCGCAAATGCACAGGAAGACACAGCTTACAAAACTTACGCACAGAATTCTACAAAGGAAAATGTTCATTTTCTTCTCGATTTTCTCGATGAAACTCTCGCAGACCTTAACGGCGACGATAACTCTCTTCGTATCGAGGTAGAGCTTATCAAGGATATGAACTCGATAGTTCTCGGAATAGTAAAGGGTGTACTTAACATTTTCGTCAAGGACGATGCTATCAAGGTCGTAGATAACAAGGATCTTATCCTTTTACTTGACTTATCTTCCGTAGATGCTATCTGTAAGACACTCGACAATTACCGCGCTGTTGTTGAGCTTGCTTCAAACGATATCGTTAATGCGTTACTCGACCTCGGCGACCTTAAAACTGTAAACCTTAATGTTTTCGACGAGGGTATGTCCAGAGCCAAGTCGGGCGACTATAAGGTTTTTGCGGAGATTCTCGAGCTGGCAAATGCAAATAACGGCCTTATCGAAAAGCTTCTCAACGGTACTCTTAATCTGGGTGTTATCGGCAGTGCCGTAACGATTGACCTGGATGTAAGCAAGATGTTAAGAGAAGGCACCGTAGACGCTCTCTTTAAGGATTCTCCCGATTATAACGCAATCAGAAACAGAGCTCTTACAGATTTCGATGCTTTTGTTTACACTGACATCGTAGGTCTCATTTCAAATGAGGGCGGTATCCTCGAGAATATCGAAATTACCGCAGATACTACCGTTGATCATCTTATTACCGATGCCTTCAACATTCTCGTAAACAAATACCTTATCGACCTCGTAAAGGGTCAGTCCTTCAGCTTCGCTACCCTCGGTGACGAATATAAGAAGCTCGACGAAATCGTTCAGCTTGACGGTGATTATTCCTTCGACGGAATCGAATTTACTAACGATAAAACCGTCCTCGCTCAGATCAATAATATTTTAGGCAAAGTATTTGCTCAGATTGTTCCTTCCTTCACAGGCTGGACACAGGGCGACTATAAAAACATCGGCGACAATGTTAGAAAGCTCGTTAAATACATTGCTGAAGAATCAGGTCTCGGCATTGATACTGATGTAAGCGACGAAGCTCTTATGCTTGAAATTCTTAAGATTGTCTTCCGTGCTGCAGATACAAACGGCGAAAAAGAAATCTATGAATTAGTAAAGAACACCACCTCTCTTACCGAGATGGCAAACAAAATTCTCATCCATCTCAGCGGTAAGTCATATCCCGCAAATGCTACCTATGAGCATGTATTCGGCGATTATGTAATCGAACAGCTCAGCCCCGTAATTCCTCTTTATGACGAAAAGGGCAATGCTATTACTGCAGGCAGCGGCAAGACTATTTGGGAGGTAGCAAACAGCGCTCTCAATTTCTTCCTCGTAGACAAAAACATCAAGGTATATTTCGGTAAGAATTTCACCAAATCTCAGTCATTCTTTGATAAGCTTGATATTCTTCTCGACTTCACAGCCGATGACGGCACAGCAAACTTCAGCTCTGAAAGCTTCTTCAGAAACCTCTTTGACTGTCTGTTCAGAATGGACCTTCAGGGCTTCATAGAGGCTACAGCAGTTAAGGCTCTTAATTTCGCAGGCGATGTTTCCGTAGTTACTTTCCTTTACAATACAGTATGTAATGTGCTTAATAACTGGTCAGTAATAGGCGGCATCGAAAAGCAGACCTCAGGTCATTTTGAGGCAGCTATGAAAAACGAAGGTCTTGCCAAAATAGTCAAGGCCGTAATCGCTACCTTAAGCAGCCGTGTAGAGGGTATCGCTTCTCTTATCGGTGTTCTCTACGGTGCATTTACCGACGTATCCGAAAAGGTAGAATCAAAGGATGCTACCTGTACAGCAGCAGGCTTCACCACCACCAAGACCTGCCTCAAATGTAACAAGGTTTACCTTAAGGGCGCCACTGTATCCGCAAAGGGTCACAAGTATGACTCGGGCAAAATCACAAAGAATCCCACCTGTACTGCAAAGGGTGAAAAGACCTACACCTGTACAGTCTGCTCCTTTAAGAAAACTGAGCCCGTAAATGCAAAGGGTCATAAGGAAAGCGGCTACAAGACAACAGTAGCAGCTACATATAAGACAAAGGGTACACAGGTAAATAAGTGTACGGTATGCTCCGCTAAGCTCGGTGAAAGATCCGTCTCT
This sequence comes from Clostridia bacterium, assembly GCA_017516315.1. Taxonomy (GTDB): domain Bacteria; phylum Bacillota; class Clostridia; order Oscillospirales; family Acutalibacteraceae; genus UBA6857. The sequence continues at coordinate 41,415 of JAFXDE010000049.1, forward strand.
ATGCTTAAGCTCGCCAAGCCCTCGGGCCTTAAGGCATCAGCAGTAAGCACCACATCCATAAAGTTCTCCTGGAACAAGGTAACAGGCGCTGAGTCATACACTCTTTACTATAAGACAGGCTCAGGCAAATGGAAGTCTGTAAACGCAAAGAATAAGACCTCTTATACCGCTAAGAAGCTTAAGGTAGGTGCTACCTATAAGTTCAAGGTAGTAGCTGTCGCAGGCGGTAACAAGAGCGCCGAAAGCAGCCAGGTAAGTGCTACAACCAAGCCTGCAAGCGTAACACTCAAGGCTCTCCGTTCAAAGAAAAAGAAGGAAGTAGTAGTAGAGTGGAAGAAGATTTCAGGCGTAACAGGCTATGAGGTAATGTATTCTACCTCTAAGAAGTTCGCTAAGAAGTCCACTAAGACTGTTACTATCAAAAAGGACAAGACAGTTAAGACTATCATCAAAAAGCTTAAGAGCAAGAAAAAGTACTATGTAAAGGTCCGTGCATATAAGACTGTAAACAAGGTAAAGGTTTACGGTGCATACAGCAAGGTAAAGAACATTAAGTGCAAATAATAAAAAAACGGCAGGGCGTTTAGCTCTGCCGTTTTTGCCTGTAAAAAATGCGGTGAGAGTTCAGTTTATGACTCTCACCGTTTTATTATTAAATTATACCACGGGAAGATTAAAGCAGTGCATCTGAAGATCGCTGAGAAGACGGAGAGGCTCTGCGGCTTTGAACTCTGTACCCTCGGCAAACATAGTCTGCTGAAGCATAATAGCCGCTAAAAGAGCAGGCTCAGCCTGTGAAACGTGGCATTTTATTGCTTTCATTTTAAGCTCTTCAAATTCCGTAATATCAACTAAAGTATTAGGTTCAGAGGTATAATAAAAGCCTACACCTTTACATTTCCAGGCGTCGTCACGCTTCTTTCCGTCGACAAATTCGGGGTAGAAATCACACTGAGCATCCATAACGGCATATTTTACTGCGTTACCTACCTTTATATGGTCGGAGTGACATTCGTTAGCCAGATTAGGGTCTGCCGTAAGAACGAAGTCCGGCTTTATTTCACGGATAACCTCTAAAACCTTCAGAGAAATCTCTCTTTCGGAAGCATCGTTTTTATCTGCGAAGCCTAAAAAGCCTGCATTCTTCATACCGAGCATCTGCTGGGCGGCTAAGGCTTCCTTCTGTCTTACTGTCTGTACCTCGTTTTCCTTACCGATGTATTCGGGTTCAGCATAACGGTCGTCGGTTACGGTAAGCTCATAAACCTCTACACCGAGAGAGCGAAGCCAGGCTATAGTACCGCCTGCGCCTATCTGATTATCGTCGGGATGAGGCTGAACGAAAAGAACCCGTTTTGCCTTTGAAAGGTCGGGAGGAGAGCAGAGCATATCCGCCGCAGCGGTAGCTGCAGTGAGCACACTTTTAGCTGTAGCAAATTTAATGGAACTGTTTCTTTTTCTGAATATTTCTTTAATCTTCATATTTTTACCTCCTTTGTTTTACATTTCTATTCTATATCAAATTGCGTCTTCCGTCAACCTGTAGTCGGAAAAAACTGTCTCGATTGTTTTCTCGCTTGATGCAGGGGAGTAAATCCAGCGATCCATATAATCTCCCTTATGGTAGTAGGTGACAGGCTCATTGGGGTAGGGGGCTTCGAAGGAGTCCACGATGATGAGCTTTATTTTCATCCTTTCAGGGATAAGATTTTTAATGTAAACGCTTGCGTGCTGACCGGGCATTACGCCGGGAACATATTCGGCAAGACCTGCCAGATTAGGCTTAAGTTCTACGAAGATACCGTATCTTTCTACGGAACGGACTATGCCCGGTACTGTTTCGCCTGCTTTGAAAAGGGCGGCATTTTCCTCCCAGGTACCGAGAAGCTCTTTATAGCTTAAGGTTATCCTGCCCTTATCGTCGATAGCCTTGACTACAGCCTTTATCTTGTCGCCTGCGGAAAAGCGAGCCGAGGGGTGCGGAATACGGGAGACAGAAATGCTGTCGATTGGCATAAGTGCTGAAATGCCTGCGCCTATGTCGGCGAAAACACCGAAGGGCTCCATATGAGTTACGGTGGCATCTATGATACAGCCGGGAGTGAGAGTGGAGATATAGTCTCTCATATATTCCTGCTGTACCTTTTTACGGGAGAGGATAGCTATAGTCTCTCCCTTTTCATTTACGGTAAAATCGGTTATCTTGCAAAGAACGGGCTTATTTACCCGTGAAATGATGGCTATGTCTCTGACTGTGCCGTCATCTATACCTATGGCACCCTCATCACGGGGTATAAATCCCTTCATCGGTCCCAGATCTACATAGAGATTATGCTCGTTGTCGCATACGGTGGCTCTGCATTCGATGGTTTTTCCGCTGTAGTAGGCCTCCTTTATGGAGGCGGGGGAAAGCAGCGTATTTTTGTTTTCCTGTGTGTGAATGAGAGTGTTTTCAGGATAAAATTTTTTCATTTTTAAAACCCTTTCGTTTTTAGTATTAAATTATATGCATAATTTTTTATCATTATTTGCTTTAGTTATAAGATAATCATTGATATTTGTCTTTATTTTGTGGTATACTGAACTGATAGAACTTTATCAGGAGGTAGCCTTATGGACATAAGAGTGGGCGATGAGCTTGTAATGAAGAAAAACCATCCTTGCGGAAACAATAGCTTTAAGGTTATACGCTCCGGTATGGATTTCAAGCTCGAATGTATGGGCTGCGGTCATCTGGTAATGGTACCCCGTGCCAAGGCTGAAAAGAATATAAAAAAAGTAATCCGTGACGGCGAAGCTCTTTAGTATTTCTTTATGGCAAGAAATACTTTTTATGGAGGAGATTTACCGTGACAGAGAAATTTAACGAAAAAATCGACAGCGTAAAAAAGCGCTGTGAGGAGCTTTATGCCTTCTTTGCCCGTGAGGACAGTACGAAGGATATGAACGAATATAATGAGCTTTCTAAGGAGTTTTCCTCTCTTTCTCCCATACTCAAGGTGATTAAAGAGTATGAGGAATGTCTTAAGGAGAAGGAAGGCGCCGAAAGCTTTTTAGACGAAGCGAAGGAGCTCGGCGGAGATTATTATGAAATGGCCGCAGAAGAGCTGGAAGCTCTCTCAGAAAAAGAGAAGGCTCTTCTTTCGGAGCTTGAAATGATGTTTATTCCGCCCGACCCGAGAGATGAGAAGAATGCCATTATCGAAATAAGAAGCGGTACGGGCGGTAAGGAAGCTGAGCTTTTCGTTTACGACCTGTACAGAATGTACACCATGTACGCACAAAGATGCGGCTATGAAACAGATACTGTTTACGGTACTCTTACTGAGCTTGGCGGCTTTAAGGAGGTAGTCTTCACCGTATCGGGTAAGGGAGCCTTCGGAAGATATAAATTCGAAAAGGGAGCTCACCGTGTTCAGCGTGTACCCGAAACGGAGGCCAACGGCAAAAAACAGACATCGGCGGTAACCGTGGCCGTTTTTCCCGAGGCCGAGGAGGTCGATTTCGAAATAAATATGGCTGATTTGCAGATCGACACCTACCGTGCAAGCGGTGCAGGAGGTCAGCATGTAAACAAAACTGAATCCGCTATAAGAATCACTCACATCCCCACAGGCACCGTAGTAGAATGTCAGGATGAGAGAAGTCAGCATAAAAACAAGGATAAGGCTCTTAAGGTACTTCGCTCGAGACTCCTTCAGAGTGAAAAACAAAAGCAAAAGGATAATCTTGACTCCGACAGAAAAAATCAGGTAGGCTCAGGCGACCGAAGCGAAAGAATCAGAACCTATAACTACCATCAGAACAGAGTAAGCGACCACATTTCGGGCAAAACTTATTTTTCACTTAAGGATATTCTTAACGGCGATATGGATGAGCTTGTGGATAATCTCACAGCCTACTGTAAGGCCGAGCAGATAGAGGTTTAAGGACTATGGAAACACAGATATTCAAGGTGACATCGGAAAATGATGAGGCCCTCGACCGTGCGGCTGAGATACTGAAAAGGGGAGGCATCGTAGCCATTCCCACGGAGACGGTCTACGGACTTGCCGGTAATGCTCTCGACGGAGCTGTTACGGATAAAATATATGCCGCCAAAGGTAGACCCTCGGATAATCCTCTTATCGTTCATATCAGCGATATTTCCCAGTGGGCGCCTTTAGTAAAGGAAATACCCGAAAGCGCACTTGCTCTCGCTTCTGAGTATTGGCCGGGACCTCTTACGGTTATACTTCCGAAAAGTGAAATTGTTCCCGATAAGGTAAGCGGCGGTCTTTCTACGGTAGCTGTAAGAATGCCGTCGGATAAAGTCGCAAGAAGAATCATAGAAAAGTCGGGTGTACCCTTAGCGGCACCTTCGGCTAATACCTCGGGTAAGCCGAGCCCTACCTCGGCAAAATATGTTATCGAGGATTTAATGGGCAAGGTCGATGCTATCGTGGATGCCGGTGACTGCAGCGTAGGTGTGGAATCTACGGTTATTTCTCTTTGTGAAACGCCGCCGAGGCTTCTCCGTCCGGGCGGAATTACTGCCGAAATGCTGACGGAGGTTTTAGGCGAGATAGTTATCGACGATGCGGTTTTCAATAAGCTCGCAGAGGGTCAGACAGCGGCCTCACCGGGAATGAAATATAAGCATTATTCTCCCGATGCTCAGGTGGTAATCATAAAAGGCTCCTTTGAAAGCTATAATAAATTCATCGAAGAGAATAAAACCGAAAATACCGTGGCGCTTTGCTTCGAGGGCGAAGAAAAAAGTCTTTCGGTAAGGTGCGTTACATACGGTAAAAGAAATGACCCGTCAAGTCAGGCTAAAAATATTTTCGATGCCCTTCGCAGGGTGGATGAGCTCGGAGCGGATAAGGTTTTCGCGCGCTATCCCGAAACCGACGGAGTAGGAATGGCTGTTTTTAACAGACTTGTCCGTGCGGCGGCATTCAATATAATCGAGGTATAAAAATGACAGTTTACGGTCTTACGGGAAAAACGGGAGCAGGCAAAAGCACCGTTGCCTCTTTTCTTAAGGAAAAAGGCTTTTATATTATTGACGGAGATATTATCGCCCGTCACATCACCGACAGGGGTAAGCCTGCCTTAAGGCTTCTTTCAGAAAGCTTCGGTGAGGATATAATAAATACTGACGGTACTCTCAACCGACGCCTTTTAGCCTTACGTGCCTTCTCTTCACGGGAAAACACGGATAAGCTTAATTCCATAACTCATCCTCTTATTACCGAGGAGTTTCGTCAGGAAATCGAAAAGGCTGAAAGAGAAGGCTACACCAAAGCAGTGATAGATGCAGCGGCTCTTCTCGAAAGCGAATGTAAAAAGCTCTGCAGTAAAATAATCGTGGTCTATGCCCCTGAGGAAATGCGTTTAAAGCGTATTTTAAGCCGAGACGGTATAACTGAAGAAGAGGCGAGGACGAGAATGAGGGCGCAGAAGAGCGATGAATATTACTTCTCTCACGCCGATATAATAGTAAAGTCTTATGCACCTTATAATATAGAAGAACAGCTCGGTGATATGCTGTAAGGAAAGGAACCGATAATTTGGCATCAAAGGTAATAAAAATTAAAAAAAGACGCCTGAAGGCTTTTGTCGCTTTTTCAGTTTCTTTTCTTGTACTGACAGTTATATTCTCAGGCACCCTGTCAATACTTAAGATATTATATCCCATCAGATACGGGAATTTTGTAGAATTTTATGCGAGCAAGAATAACATTTCGGAAAGCTTCGTTTATGCGGTAATCGAATGTGAAAGCGGCTACGATGAAAAGGCAGTTTCCTATGCTGACGCGAGAGGTCTTATGCAGCTGACCCCCGAAACCTTTAAATGGCTTCAGAGTAAAAAGGGTGAAAGCCTCAGCGAAGAGATGCTTTTCGATGCTCAGACGAATATACGCTACGGTTGTTATTTTTACGGGATACTCTTTGAAATATACGGCGATGAGAGGACTGCTCTTGCCGCCTATCACGCAGGTATGGGTAATGTGAAAAAATGGCTTAAGGATGAAAGATATTCCCATGACGGGAAAACTCTTTACGATATGCCTTTTAATAACACGAAAAATTATGTGAACAAGGTTATCAAAACCAAAAATATATATTCAAAATTATATAACGGAAAGGAAGATTAACAATGGAAAAAGAAAAAAGCGCAGCAGAAGCTCTCAGAGAAGAGCTTATGATGAAAAAGGAGCATTTTTCCGTGGCAATGAGTGAGGAAGAGGTAGCTAAGGCAGACAAGTTCTGCGAAGGCTATATGAAATTCCTGGGTGAAGCCAAAACGGAAAGAGAATGTGTAGATTATATGGTCGAAAAGGCAGAAAAGCTCGGTTTTACCGCCTTCGATAAAACAAAGACCTACAAGCCCGGCGACAAGGTATATCTTAATAACAGAGGCAAAAGCATCATTCTTGCCCTTATGGGTAAGCAGGGCGCTAAAAACGGTGTCAAGATAGTCGCTTCTCACATCGATTCTCCCCGTCTCGACCTCAAACCTACACCTCTTTACGAGGACAGCGAGCTTGCATACTTCAAGACTCATTACTACGGCGGTATCAAAAAGTATCAGTGGGTAGCTATCCCTCTTTCTCTTCACGGCGTTTTCGTCAAAGCTGACGGAACAAGCGTGAAGGTAAACATCGGAGAAAAGGAGGGCGAGCCTAAATTCGTAGTTACCGACCTTCTTCCCCATCTCGGTAAGGAGCAGGGTCAGCGTACTCTCTCTGACGGTATCAGAGGAGAAGAGCTTAACATTCTTATCGGCTCCAGACCCTTCAAGGACGATAAGGGCAGTGAGCTTGTGAAGCTTAACATCCTCAAGCTTCTCAATGAAAAATACGGCATCGTGGAAAAGGATTTCATCTCTGCAGAGCTGGAGCTTGTTCCTGCATTCCCCGTTTCTGACATCGGCTTCGACAGAAGTCTCATCGGTGCTTACGGTCACGATGACAGAGTGTGTGCATATCCTGCCTGCGAGGCTGTTTTCGACTGCGAGATTCCCGAGCGTACAGTTATGGCTGTTCTTGCTGACAAGGAGGAAATCGGCTCTGACGGTAACACAGGACTTAATTCTGCTTACCTTAAGTATTTCATCGAAGACCTTGCACAGCTTGACGGTGTAGACGGCAGAGACGTGCTTTCGAAGTCCGAATGTCTTTCCGCTGATGTTAATGCAGGCTTCGACCCCAACTTCCCATCAGTACACGACAAGTATAATGCCTGCGCACTTAACCACGGTGCAGTAATCACCAAGTACACAGGTGCAAGAGGTAAGTCAGGCACATCTGATGCCAGTGCAGAATTTGTAGGAAAAATCCGCAGAATCCTCGACGGCGCTAATGTTTCCTGGCAGATAGGTGAGCTCGGAAAGGTCGATGAGGGCGGCGGAGGAACTGTCGCTATGTACATCGCTAACCTCGGTATGGATGTAGTAGACTTAGGCGTTCCCGTGCTTTCCATGCACGCACCCTACGAAATTGTTTCAAAGGCAGACGTATACAGCACCTACAGAGCTTGTTTTGAATTCTTTAAGGCTGAATAAAATAACAATACTCCCGACCTGAAAATCGGGAGTATTAATTTTTTTAAAAACAAAAATTTAGATTACCTTTACTGTGGCGGAGTAGGAGAGACTCACCCCTCTTGCGGTTCCCAAAGCTCATTACGGCTTGGAGCGCCTATGAGCTTTGACCGCTGCGCCTCGTCGTCACAAACTGCATATCACTCGTTTTCGTATTCATACAAAAACTCATTCATTTCGTTGCTCCTCCTCTTCCCAAAAAGTCTCACGACTTTTCGGGAGTCCTGTACTACTCGCTTCATCTCCCGCAGGGAGCGCTTCGGTGAGTACGCCCGCGCCTTCGTCGCTCGAGTTCGAGATGCTTACTGAAAGTAAAAAAATAAAGGTAACCTTTCGATTACCTTTATCGTGGCGGAGTAGGAGAGACTCACCCCTCTTGCGGTTCCCAAAGTTCATTACGGCTTGGAGCGCCTATGAGCTTTGACCGCTGCGCCTCGTCGTCACAAACTGCATATCACTCGTTTTCGTATTCATACAAAAACTCATTCATTTCGTTGCTCCTCCTCTTCCC
>JAFXDE010000050.1 GCA_017516315.1 Clostridia bacterium
CACCTACCGTGATTTCGTTGGGAATTTTAACAGTAAGAGTTTTCTTTGCTCTTTCAGCGGCAATTCTCTTGAGTCTTTCAGCTTCTGTTTCTCTCTTGCTTGAGCGTGTACCCTGCTGCTTTCTGTACTGCTGACTCTTCTGCTTTAATTTCTGCTTGGTTGAACCCATTTCGTGGTCGCGTCTGCCGCCCTGGGAAGCCATTTCATCGTATTTCTCATTGTACTTTTCCAGGTCAACATTACTGCTTCTGGTATCAACGTGTCTCTTTTCACCCTTGGTACGGGACTGGATAAGCTTTTCCTTTTGTTCCTTTTTAGGCTGCTGTACAGGAGCCTGTGCCTTTTTCTCTTCGGCCTTCTTTTCAGCCTTGGGAGCTTCCTTTTTACCCTCGGGCTTTTTGTCAGACTTTTTAGCCTTGGCGGGAGCCTTATTTTCAGCATCAGGAGCTTTTTCTTCCTTCTTTTCAGGCTCTGCCTTTACGGGTGCGTCTTCAGCTTTCTTTGCCTCTGTCTTAGCGGCCTTCTGTGCTTCGCCTGCGGCGAAATAAGCGTCAAAGGAGGAAACCTCGTTTGCCTGCGTTATTGTTTCGAAAATATAATCCAGCTCTCTGTCTTCGAGAATAGTTGTATGCTTTTTGGGTTCATCAGAAATTTTTTCCAGAATTTCTATAACCTTTTTACTTGTGCTGCCGAAATCCTTGGCAACCTCATGAATTCTGTATTTTTCTCTGGGCATAGTATCAATCCTTTCTGTCTGAATTGTTCGTATATTTGTCTGCTGCGGCCTTAGCGAAGCCCTCGTCATCGACGCTTATTACCGCCGCCTTTATTCCGATGGCCTGTGAAAGCCCGGATGTGGTGTAATGGGTCAGAAGCACAGGAATATTTTTCCCGCCGTAGGTACAGGCGTGATTAATTTCTCTTTTCAGTCTTTCTGAGCCCTCCGCGGAAACAATAACGAGCTTCGCCTTGCTTTTAACTACGGAGGAGATAACCGCATCGTGGCCTGTACTGAGCTTTCCTGACCGTCTCGCCATACCTAAAAGAGAAAGGAATTTATCGTTCACCTTTTTCCATCTCCTGTCTCATCTTTTCTGTGACCTCGTCGGGTATGGTGCAGGAAAGTGCCTTTTGAAATCTCTTTGCCTTGAGAGCCTTTTCGAAGCATTCGGTGCTTCTGCACACATAGGCGCCTCTGCCCGGCTTTTTACCTACTAAGTCAAGACTGATTTCATACTCTTCCTCAGCGTTTTCGCCGTCAGTCTTAATTTTTGTTTTGACCACTCTTACAAGCTCCTTCTGAAGGAACATTTCACCGCAGCCTAAGCATTTTCTCATGGGCATTTTTTTGTTCATTCTTTTGCCCCCTTATCTTTTCTTAATGAATCTTTATTTTATTCGCTTACTGCACTTAAAGGCTTGATGTCGATTTTCCAGCCTGTGAGTCTCGCGGCTAATCTTACATTCTGTCCCTTGTTACCGATAGCAAGAGAAAGCTGACTGTCAGGAACGACAACTCTGCAGCTTTTGGGACTTTCGCTGATAATCTCAACGGAAAGAGCCTCTGCGGGAGCAAGAGAAGCGGAAATGTACTTTTCGGGCTCTTCGCTGTAAGAAACGATGTCAATTTTTTCGCCGCAGAGAGTTTCAACGATATTGCTTACACGCTGACCTCTGGGACCGATACATGCGCCTACTGCATCTACGTTTTCATCGTTACTCATAACAGCAATCTTTGTTCTGGAGCCTGCTTCTCTGGAAACGGAGATAACCTGAACAGTACCGTCGTAAATTTCGGGAACCTCTGTTTCGAAAAGTCTCTTTACAAGACCGGGATGCTTTCTGGAAATATTGGCATAGCTTGTGCCGCTTTCTTCCTTAATGGAAGCAACGAACACCTTGATAAGCTGACCGGGCTCGAGAACCTCACCGGGAATCTGCTCATTTTTGGGAAGAATAACGTTTGCTCTGCCGATTTCGATGGAGGCGTCGCCTGTGTCGGGATAAACGATGTTAACCTTTGCTGTGACAACTTCCTGGTCTCTTTCCTGAAGCTCTTTAGCCTTAAGCTCCTTTTCTGCCTCTCTGATACCCTGACGGATAACACTCTTAGCTGTCTGTGCTACGATTCTGCCGAACCTTTTAGGCTCGAGGGTAATCTCAACGAAGGAGCCTACCTGTGCGTTTTCGTCATAATTTCTTGCCTGCTCGAGAGTCATCTCTGCGAGGGGCTCTTCGATTTCGTCTACTACGGCGATTCTTACATAAACCTCCATAGTCTGCTTCTCGGGGTCGATTTCACATACTACATTGTCTCTGTTGCCGTAGCTGTTTTTGGTAGCGGAGATAATAGCGGCCTTGATTTTCTCGTACATATAATCCGCAGGGATACCGTTCTCCTTTTCCAGCAGTGCAATTGCCTCAAAAAATTCTTTGTTCATTTTTTCTGTTCATCCTTTCTTATTACATTTCGAAATCGTCCGCTTTTATCCAGGAGGCTTCCTTCTTTGTGAAGGTGAAGCCGCTTTCATCGGACATTCTTATGGTTATATTACCGTCGTTATAGTCCTCGAGAATTCCGCTGAACTCTCTTTTACCGTCGACGGGACGTATCATTTTAACTTTAATTTTTTCACCCACATAGGCGGTGAAATGCTCGTCTCTTACGAGGTCTCTTTCCACTCCGGGAGAGCTTACCTCGAGGAAATAAGCCTGTTCGATGGGGTCGCTTTCGTCCAGGGGCTTATTGATGGCGTGCGTCATATCCACACAGTCATCGATGCTTACTCCGCCGTCCTTATCGATGAAAATACGGAGATACCAATCAGCGCCTTCCTTAAGAAAACGGACATCCCAGATTTTAAGTCCGAGTTCTTCAGCATAAGGCTCGACAAGCTCCCACACGACAGCGACGGTGTTCTTTCCCTTTGCCATAAAATCACTCCTTAAATAAATATTCAATTGTAACGCCGTAATGCAATAAAGAAGAGCGGACTTTTCGAAAGCCCACTCTAAACTACACTACAAACATCTGTATAATATCATACTTTTCCCCGTAAATCAAGTATTATCCCATATTTTTTTCATTAAATTCCCTTTACCTCAGCATACATTTATGTTATTATGATATTATAGTATAAAATTAAGGAGATTTTATTTATGGAAACCTTATTCACTTCAATGAAAGAGCTCTTTTTCACAAACGTACCTGCCTCGGTGGCAGTTATCGGTCTGGCCACATACTTTTTCGGTATGGCTGTAGTCTTTATCGCGTCTCCCATAAAGAACGCCGAAAGCTTTTCCGTAAAGCCTGTGGACAATGCCGGTAAGACAGAAATTCGTGTTTACTACGGCGGAATATCCTTCGCTTTAGGTGCATTCCTTGTTTACCTTACCGTAGCGCTCGGAACACCCGTTTACTCCCTCGTCGGCGGTCTTTTCTTCTCTACGACCGTTTTAGTTACAAGAACAATCTTCCTCTTTGTGGACAAGGGCTGGAAATGTCCCTACACTAAGCTCGCCATCCCTGCAGAAAGCCTTTTCGTAATCGCTCTGTGGGTATGCTTCATCCTTTCAAAAAAGCTCTATTGATAAATGAAGGTGAAAGATATGATTTATCCCCTTATTCCCAAGCCCCAAAAAATCACCACGGGCGACACGGTGGTTTTTACTCTTACGAAATACTGCGAAATTATCGGTGAAGACAAATTCCCCAAGGCAGTAGGAAGCCTCAAAAAATTCCTCAGCGAAAGCTTTTCTCTCGAGCTTCTCGGCACGGGAAAGGAAAAGCTTTATCTTGAGCTCTCGGATGAAATAAACAGTGACGAGGGCTACACCCTTTCCGTAAAGGAAAACGAGGTCATTATCAAAGTTAAAACCGAGCAGGGTGTTTTCTACGGCATACAGACCTTAAAGCAGATGCTTATGCACGGTGACCTTTCTCTTTGCAGTGCGGAGATAGAGGATGAGCCTGCCTTTTCCTACCGAGGCTTTATGCTTGACTGCGGAAGATACTTTTTCACTAAGGAAGCTGTTTTTACCTTCCTCGAAATAATGGCTCTTCATAAGCTCAATTATTTCCATTGGCATCTTACCGAGGACCAGGGCTGGAGATTTTACAGCGAAAAGTATCCCCTTCTCACGGAAATCGGCTCCTACAGAAGCCATACGAACTTTAACAGTGTTCCTCACAGCGGTTATTATACCAAAGAGGATATGAAGGAAGTAGTGGAATACGCTCACTCCCTTTACATAAAGGTAATTCCCGAAATTGATACCCCGGGACATACAGTCAGTGCCATCGCCGCCTATCCCTTCCTTTCCTGCTTCGACCGCAATATGGTAACAGCTACCAAATGGGGCGTAAAATATGATGTTCTCTGTGTAGGTAAGGAAAGCACCTTCGACTTCGTTCAGTCAGTCTTCGACGAGGTTACTGAAATTTTTACCGACGGAATCGTCCATCTCGGCGGTGACGAGGTGCCCACTGCACGTTGGGAGCTCTGCCCTCACTGTCAGAAAAGAATGAAGGATGAGGGTCTTAAAGAAACAGGCGACCTTCACACCTATTATCTCGGAAGAATAGGTAAATATCTCCGTGATAAGGGTATGGAGGTTATAATGTGGAATGACCGTGTAAAGGAATATATGCCCGACAGCTCACTGTGCTGGCAGTTCTGGAACACAGATATGGATAAAAAGGATATGGAGGGGGAAATAAAAAAAGGACGTTCCTTCATTATCTCTCCCGAAAAATCCTACTATCTTGACCTGCCCTACGGTCTGGTTGACCTTAAGACCTGCTACGAATACGACCCCTACATCGAAGGTCTCACCGAGGAAAACAGACATCTTCTGAAGGGTATCGAGGCATGTCTGTGGGCGGAGTTCGTTCCCGATATGAAAAAGGCAGGCTACTGCACCTTCCCCCGTCTCGGTGCCATAAGCGAAAGTGCCTGGACTAAAAAAGAGAATAAAAGCTATGAGGATTTCTCCGAGAGACTCGACGGCTATTATAAGCACATCAAGGCAATAAATATGAATTACGCCACAGTAAAACAGGCTATCCCCACAGGTATAAGAAAGACCGCTTCTAAGCTCTACTGGGAAAGACGCAGACTCTGCTGGGGCGGACTCGAAAATCTCATTACAAACAAAAAATTAGAAAAGATGTACGGAAAGAAGGACAAAAAAAATGATTAATGTAATTCCCAAGCCTAATAACATCACATTCAAAAAGGGTGACTGCTTCATCTATAAAGACAGAGTTCTTTTACATATCGACCCTGAGCTTGCCGACATCGAAAAATTCGTCAGCAAATGTCTCGGCGTAAAAACAGAAAAAGCAGATGACGAAAGCCATATCGAGTTTATCTTCGACGATACTCTTCCCGAGGAAGTCTATACTCTCAGGGCTGAAGGCTACGAAGCTAAAATTTTCGCAGGCTCCTACAGCGGTGCCTTTTACGGTCTTATGACTCTGTCTCAGCTTCTTCTTTCCGATAGGGATGACAGCGAAACTCTCACCTGTCCTCAGCTTATCATCGAAAAGGATTCTCCCAAATACAGCTGGAGAGGCTTACAGCTCGACGAAAGCCGTCACTTCTTCGGCAAGGAAACGGTCAAAAAATATCTTGACTTTATGGCTATGTATAAGCTCAACCGCTTCCATTGGCATCTTACCGACGACCAGGGCTGGAGAATCGAAATAGAGAAGTACCCCCTTCTCACCGAAATCGGCTCCTACAGAAAGGGCAGCCAGCTTCACGCATGGAATTGTCCCGAATACGAGGAAATCCCTCATTTCGGTTATTATACCAAGGATGACATAAGAGAAATCATCGCTTATGCCAAGGAAAGATGTATCGAAATCATCCCCGAAATCGACTTCCCCGCACACTGTGCTTCTGCCATAGCCGCATATAATGACCTTGCCTGCCGTAACATTCCCTGTGAGGTTTTCGATTTCTGCGGCGATGTTCTGGCTAAGGAAAAGGGACTCAAAAACTGGAACAGACCTCTTTGTCTCGGCAAGGACAAAACTCTCGATTTCGTTAAGGATGTCGTGGATGAGGTCGCTGACCTTTTCCCCTTCCCCTATTTCCATATCGGCGGCGACGAGGCACCCACCAATGAATGGAAGAAGTGCCCTGACTGTCAGAAGCGTATCAAAGACAACAAGCTGAAAAATGAAGTAAATCTTCAGGCCTGGTTTACAAACGAAATCAATGCCTTCCTTAAAAGCAAGGGTAAGACCATGATAGGCTGGAACGAGGTTTTAGCTTCAAAGAGTACGGACACAGATGTCATAGGTCAGTACTGGGTTAGCCAGAATGATAAAAATGTACTGAGACATCTCAAAAACGGCGGTAAGATTATCCTTTCCAAGCATAAGAGCTTCTACTTCGATATGGCTTATGACTACTGCACTCCCAAGGAGACCTACACCTACGAGCCCGAAAAGTCAAAAATCAAAAAAGAGCTCAAAAAGGGTGTTCTCGGTGTCGAAGGAGAGATGTGGACAGAATGGATTACTAACGAAGACCATGTTTTCTTTATGCTCTTTAACCGAGGTCTTGCCCTTAGTGAAAACGCCTGGACAAACAGAAAGGATTTCAAGGATTTCAAAAGCCGTCTTCAGTCTCATAAGGCATTTATGGACAAGATGGGAATTTACTACGGTAATGACCACATAACCATGAAGAAAAATAAAGGCCTCAAAAAGAGACAGGCTAAAAAATACGGCTTCACCGTCAAGCACAACGATGCCGAATTCAGACTCGACGGAATCCATAACAAAAATATGAGAGTCAAGGCAAAGCAGGCTCTGAAAGAAAAGAAAAAAAGAGAAGAATACGAAAAGAACGCCAAGGGCATCGACGAGCTTATCGATTCAGCACTTCTTAAAGCAGCAGGATACATTTTAGAAGAAGATGCGTAAGCTTAATTTCAGAATGCTTCCCCTTGTTTTCGCCCTTGCCTGGCCTACAATGCTCGAACAGCTTATGCAGACCGCAGTACAGTACATTGACACCGCCATGGTCGGCTCTCTCGGCACTGATGCTACGGCTGCTGTAGGCTCTACCACCACGGTGAACTGGCTGGTAGGCTCCTCTGTCTCTGCTTTAGGCGTAGGCTTTCTCGCCTTTATTTCCCAATCTCTCGGAGCAGGAAAAAGAGAGCTCGCCGTGCGTGCCTCGAGCCAGTCTATTTCGGCTGTACTCCTGTCGGGACTCTTCTTCACGGCAGTAACCTTAGCCGCAAGTCCCGCTGTCCCCTCTCTTATGCAGGTAGACGAAAGCATCCGTAAGCTCGCATCGGAATATTTCTTCATTCTCTATACCCCGATGCTTTTCCGCACTGCCACCATTATTTTCGGCGCGGTTCTCCGTGCTGCAGGCGATTCGAAAACACCGATGCTTGTAGGCTTTGCAGTAAACATTATCAATGTGGTGCTTAATTTTCTGCTTATTTATCCTACGAGAACGGTTAATCTTTTCGGAAGGGAAACAGTTCTTTACGGTGCGGATATGGGCGTAATCGGTGCCGCCACCGCCAGCTCTGTCGCTTTTACGGCAGGCGGCATACTTATCACCGCGGCTCTTTTAAGGCATAAAACCATAGCGCCTGAAAAGACCTTTCTCCGACCCGACAGAGAAATTCTCACTCCCTGTCTGAAAGTAGCTCTTCCGAATATGCTTCAACGCTTCGGAACCTCCTTCGGCTATGTGGTTTTCGCTTCGATGATAAATTCTCTCGGTGAAATTTCTACGGCAGCTCACACGGTAGCAAATACCGTCGAATCTGCCTTCTACATTCCCGGTTACGGAATGCAGGCGGCGGCAGCGACTCTTATGGGTAATGCCCACGGTGCAGGTGACAGGGAAAAGGCAAAGGAGCTCAGCAGACTTCTTATCTTTATAGAGGTAACTCTGATGATTCTTTCCGGCGGATTACTCTTTATCTTCGCCGAAAGGATGGCAGGACTTTTTTCCGACAGTGCCGAGGTAATTTCACTTTGCTCCGCAGTGCTTCGTATGGTCGCTCTCTCCGAGCCCTTCTACGGTGTCTCTCTTATTATAGAAGGTATGCTTCAGGGCATCGGTAACACGAAAACACCCTTTATATTCAATATCGCCGGCATGTGGGGAATCAGAATAGCAGGAACCTTTATCTGTATAACGCTCCTTTCTATGGGACTTATCAGCGCATGGGCGTGTATGATAGGACATAACCTTATGCTGTTCACAGCATTTGCTTTATATTACAAAAAGAAATACCGATAAATAAAGAAACCGCCGTAAAGGGCAGATAACCTTTACGGCGGATATTCATTTTTTCAGACAGGTGTTATCCTCTGCCTTTACTCTTATTCTGTTCTCAATGCCTCAACAGGATCCTTATTAGCCGCCATCCGTGAGGGTACGAGACCAGCAATAAAGGTAAGGAATACACTTATTATGATAAGTCCTGCCGCCGCACCGAAGGGAAGAGTCGCCGCAGCATTAGTGGCCGTGAAATATCTGAGAAGGATATTGATGGGTATTTCGAGCAGAAGGGTTGTTATTATACCCAGCACACCCGCCGCAAGACCTATAGTGAAGGTTTCGGCATTAAATACACCGGAGACATCCTTTTTCGATGCACCGATAGCACGTAGAATACCGATTTCCTTTGTCCTTTCGAGAACGGAAATATAGGTGATAATACCTATCATAATCGAGGAAACCACCAAGGAAATAGCCACGAAGATAATAAGAACATAAGTAACGATGTCGATAATAAGCGTTATCGAAGAAAGAAGTGCGCCTACAGCGTCCGTCGGCTGTATGGAATATTCGGGATGATTATCTGCCGTTACCTGCTCGTTATAGTAAGCGAACATCTCCTTAAGCTTATCCTTGGCATCGAAGCTTTTCGGATAGAAGTAAATAGCCTTCGGTGTTTCGGCTGACTGATAGCCTAAGGTTTTCATCGTGCTGTCATAGGAGCGCTTTGAGGTTACGGTATCTATATAAGCCTCCTTAAGAGCTATTACCTGCTCGTCGGTGAGGAAGCCCTCCACTAACTTTTTCTGCAAATCACTCATAGAGCCGAAGCCGATGGTAGAGGAAAGATTTATGTTTGTGATG
Source organism: Clostridia bacterium (assembly GCA_017516315.1). Lineage (GTDB taxonomy): Bacteria > Bacillota > Clostridia > Oscillospirales > Acutalibacteraceae > UBA6857. Next base: position 9,132 of record JAFXDE010000050.1, read on the forward strand.
TCGATCTTAGTAATATCTATTCCGTCAACCAGGCTCATAAAGGGAGCAAGATTAAGATATTTGATGTCGATATCGTTAAGGTCGATGTCGGCTAAATCAAAATCGTTTACATTAAGCTTTACGAAGTCGAGACCCGTAATAACATCCTTGTCAGGTGAAGCGAGCTGCTCCTGTACTACCTGGGAATTAAGTGTCTGCTGAAGAGCATAGCTCATAAGGTCAGAGGTATAGCCTACACCGCCCGTACCTACAGCGATAAGGTTGTCATCCTGAGGACGGATGATACCTACGATGCTGATATCCATACCCTGCTCGTCGATAACCTTTCTTACAAAGGATTTGCTGACACTCTTATCCTGCCAGAGACCGGTCTTTTTATCCTTGACCATATACTGATAATTAAGCACCAGCTTAAGCTTGATGTTACAGATTTCCTCGTAGGTGTATTTTTCCTGGAGATCATGCTCGAGATTACTGCCCGTACCGAGTGAGCCCATTACCTCTTCCATAAACTTGTTCTGGTCCTTAAGACCGATACCGTGCATAACAAGCTCATTTACCTCATTGTTTACGTCGAGAATTACAACAACCTCATTTTTATTTTCAGGAAGTCTGCCGTAAACAAGATTATAGTTTTCGAGGATTTCTTCACCCTCACCGATAAGCTCATCCCATATATCGAAGCTGGTACCTGTAAAGTTTTCGAACATCTGTGCACTTTCGGGACTGCCTGCGATTTCGCCGATAACGGTATTGGGACTCACCTGGATATAATCGGAAGTATCCACTCGGTAAACATTAAGAGGTGTTTCGTATATATACTGAATATCGTTACACAGCTCGTCAAAGGTTTCCTGGTTGTCCTGAATGTACTTTTTAAAGGTGCGCAGATTATTTGAGGTAGCCTTCGAAACGAATGTGTTTACTATCTCCGCTATCATTCCGTTTACATAAACATGGTCTCTGTCATGATCGAGATTTTTAAGGTTTACCATACCCGTCATAGAGTTCATAACCGACTCGATATCTACCGACTCATTCTCTACGGAAAGAGGAAACGCCATAAGAGTATCTGTCTGCACATTGTCTACGAAGTTCTGAATACCTGTAGACAAAGCGATAACAAGTGCGATACCTATGATGCCGATAGAGCCTGCGAAAGCAGTAAGGAAGGTTCTTCCCTTTTTGGTAGCAAGGTTACGCAGGCTGAGACCGAAGGCTGTCGAAAGACTCATAGAGGGCTTTTTACCCTTTTTCTTTTCTTCCTCTGCCTTACGCTTTTCGTATATGAAATCCTCCTGTGACGGCTCGAAGGGGTTGGTATCACCGATTACCTTGCCGTCTACAAAGCGTATTATACGGTTGGAATAGGCTTCTGCAAGCTCCGGATTATGGGTAACCATAATAATAAGCTTATCCTTTGAAATTTCCTTAAGTATTTCCATAACCTGTACGCTGGTCTCGCTGTCAAGAGCACCTGTAGGCTCATCGGCTAAAAGAATGTCGGGATTATTGATAAGAGCTCGCGCGATAGCGACTCTCTGCATCTGACCGCCTGACATCTGATTAGGCTTTTTATTGATGTGATCCTTAAGCCCTACCTGCTCGAGAGCTGCGATAGCTCTTTCTCTTCTTTCCTTTTTGGATACACCCGAAAGAGTCAGAGCAAGCTCCACATTAGCCAGAACAGTCTGATGCGGAATAAGGTTATAGCTTTGGAAAACAAAGCCTATGGAATGGTTTCTGTAGGTATCCCAGTCCCCGTCTCTGAAGGTCTTTGTGGACTTACCGTTTATTATAAGATCACCGCTTGTATAACGGTCGAGACCGCCGATAAGATTAAGAAGAGTAGTCTTACCGCAGCCCGAGGGACCGAGAATGGAAACAAACTCGTTCTCTCTGAAATTTATGTTGATATTGCGAAGTGCTTTAACGGTGGTGTCACCGGTCAGATAATCTTTAACTATGTCCTTTAATATAAGCATAGATTACACCTCCTGTGAGCTTTCCGAAGAATATTCCTTAAGTCTCTGAAGCTTTATTTTATTTCTGACGATAACGCTTACGGGAATAAGCATCAGGCAGAATAAAATAACGAGCACGAAGGAATAGTCCGGTTTTTCTTTATAAATAATCGTAGGCATATAATCCTCATCGTCAGCGTAATTTACCGTAGCTCTCTCTCTGAAGAAAAGGCGGTAAAGCCACTCTGTAGTCTCGTCAACACTCATTGCATTGATATCATTGATAACCGACTGCATAAAAGCCTCTGCCAAATCCTCGCTTCCTTCGGGAAGAGAAGCACCCCCCGCAGAGCCAAGGCCCGTATCCATAAGAGAGGATATAAGCTCACTGTTAGCGGGACTTTTTACAGTTTCAGCCATAACACGGAGAATACTTACACACAGAGCAGGCATATCGGACTGAATATATGTTACTGTGGCGAACTGACCGCCGACCGTTCTTTTACTGGTCTTTTCCACCGATGTTCCGAGAGAGGCCAGATAAGCAAGATCAAGCTCGGGAAGAGTTATATCCAAATCAGCCGAAGCCATAAGCCCGTTCATAACAGCACCTACATCAATTTCTCCCATCTCTGAAATATCTATAGCATTTTCCATACCGAGCTGTGATAAAAGAGAGGTAAAGGGATAAACAAGGTTTTTGATACAGATATCGAAGCCTCCGCTTTCAGCGAAATAGAGAAGATTCGGTAAAATCTGTAAAAGAGTGTAGGCAGGCTTATCCGTGAAGCGGTCAAGTAGAGAAAGTATCGGGTCAAGCAAAGCCTCGACTCCCTTTCCCCGGCTGTAAAGTGCCTTGAATTCCTCGTAGGTTCTTACGGTGGAATCCTCACAGCCCAGTGCTTCATAAATCGGAATAATCGCTGTGTTATATCCGTTGGAGCCGTAAAAATCCACGGCATCAAAAAGAACTATCTTGTCCTCGGCTAAAAGCATACCGAGTATATCCTCGAAGGGAGACATCACAGATGCCACGAGAGAAATAAACTGTCTCTCGTTACCGCTTTTAATACCAAGGTCTACACCCTTTTCTCCCACAGCACTCCATTTGTTATAAGCAGAAAGATTATCCGCCGCCTCGCTGAAGCCCTTACTGCGAAGAACTGCCGCTATACCCTTCGGTGAAGCGTCGAGTCCCAAAAGAGCAGTGACCGAGGAAAGCTCCTCGCTTTCAAAAGCACCAAAAAGATTTTTCATAAGAAGCGAAAGAGTTTTAGAAGAATAGATTTCCTTTTCAAGCAAAGCTCCGAGAGATTTTGCTTCACCTGTTTCGGCTACTATCTGGTCTAAAAGCTCATCTACTCCGTCGGCTACTCTCTGATATTTTTCAGCACCGAGATTAGGTGTATAAACTGCCTGGCCGGGAGTAAATTCCGGGAATGCCCACTGATTGTCGTTGATTACGGCTCCCGTCTGATTAAGAAGAGAAACCAGAAGAGAGATAAGAGAATCCGTCTCTTTTCCGAGAATACCCGAAAGCACCTGTCGGGTCTGTGCATCGAGCTCAGGAATAAGCTCCGAGGAAGAGGACTGATTCATTTTCAGAGTTTCGATTAACCACCGTAAAAGCACGATAAAGGTATCTGCCTTATCGGCGGTGATGCTTCCGTCCTCGTTTACCGTACCGAGAGATGCCAGAAGCTGTAAATCTACGGGAGCCATCGGCATACCGGTCTGAGAAAGCATATCGTTGATGTTAAGGGTGAAGCTCTGTGTAAAGCTTTCCGTATCGTTAAGGAAGGAGGTAAAGGATTCTATGGGAATAAGGGTAGCTATGTTAAGCACCTGCAGACGAAGAGGACTCATAAGAGTAGCTACCGCACTGTCAAATCCGCCGTTCAGGAAATAATGTGCTATGGACGGAAGAGCTGATGTGAGTCTGTCAAAGGGTGCGTCAAGAATCCTTTCCATATAGGATACAAGGTCATAGGCTATGTTATATATCATAGCTCCCTTATCCTCTTTTGCCTGAGCATAAAAGCTCTCCGGAGAAAGATATTCTCTGAAGCCTATAGCCTCAAAGGTGGGAATGACAGCGGTTTCATAGCCGTTGGAGCCTTTGATACCGACTAAAACAACCGGAGAATATGACCCCGAGCATAAAAGAGCGTACATAAGGTCATTAAAGGGAGAAAACATAGATGCCACAGCTACGGAAAATTCGCTTTTATTGCTTACTCCCCACTTCGCTCCCGTAAGCTCAACCTCTGCCCAGGAGGAATAACCCGAAAGCTTTTCGGCTACAGAAGGGTACCTGGACAGCTCTTTGGCAAGACCGGATACGGAGGTCTCCACTCCCGCCGCAGAAAGAGAGCTTCCGCCCTCACTTTCCAGAGCTCTGTAAATTTCTGTAAGTATCGCAGATAATGTGCTGTCGGAATAGACCTCCTTAAGAACAGCTTCCTTAAGAGAGGTATTCTGACTTTTCATAAAGCCGCCGATTACCTTGTCGGCCTTCGTAATGGTCTGATATGCCTGTTCCTTTGAGACATTTCCGGGATAGTCAATGGCTAAACAGGGAAGAACGGAAAAGCTTATCAAAACGACCGTCAGAAGCAATGAAAAAATGCCTCTGAATGCTTTATTCATTTTCAAATCACTCACCTCTCCTTTCTTCCTTTTCCATAATTACAAAAAGCTTTTTCATCAGTCTGAGAAACTCCTCAGAATCCTTTTCACCTAATTTATCTATAATTTCCAAAGAATTTCTCACAGCGGCTGTTTTAAGCTGTCCGCTGTATTCAGCGCCCTTTTCGGTAATTTCTATAATCGAGCATCTTTTATCGAGTTCATCCTGCTGTCTTACGATATATCCCTTATTCTCGAGAGATTTTATAATAGCCGATAGTCTCGCGGGGGTAAAATCCGTATATTCGGAAAGCTTTGACGGAGAGCTGATGCCGCCGATTTCATTCAGCATAGCTAAAAGCCTGTCTTCGCCCTTAAGCAGGAAATTGCGCTTCGAAAGAATACTGTGCTTATCCATACGGTCGAGTATTTCCAGTATTTCCCTGGCAAGTATTGCCGTGCTCATAAAAAACCCCCTTTTACCCCATTATTTAATACTGTTAAATAATATATCATACACTTGTTATTTAATCAAGTCCTATTTTCTCTTTAAAATAAAATTTACACTGTAAAATAAACGTAAATATAGTCTTATTTCTGTTTCCTCTTATTCTACTCCCTCACCATAAATCAAGCTTAAAATATTTAACAGTATTAAATAATTAACTGTCCCGTATATCTTGACAGAAGCTGCACCTGTGCATATAATAAATAATGTTAGCAAACTAACAGTTCGCACACTAACAAAAGGAGGCTACTATGAATAAAAGAAAGCTCGGTTTCGAAATTCACCGCACCTCGCGCATAGTCAAAAGATATATGGATAAGGACGCTTCCAAAAGCTATGTAGAAAATATTACGGGCACTCACGGATGGGTAATCGGCTATCTTTACAATAACCGCCACCGGGATATTTTCCAGAAGGACTTCGAAAAGGAGTTCGATATAAGACGCTCCACGGCCAGTAAAATTCTCTCCCTTATGGAAAGTAATGACCTTATCGTCAGAGAAAGCGTACCCTACGATGCGAGACTCAAAAGAATAGTACTCACCGAAAAAGCTATAGAGGTACAAGGTGTAATGGAAAAGGCCTTCGGAAAAATGGAAGAAAAAATCAAAGAAGGTATTTCCGAAGAGGAGCTTGCGGTGTTTTTCCGTGTCCTCGATAAGGTAAATAAAAATATGGAAAGGAATGACAGCGAAAATGATTAAAAGACTCGCTAAATGCATAAGAGAATATAAGGCTCTTACTATGCTTACTCCCCTCTTTATGTCTCTCGAGGTTACCATGGAGGTTTTAATCCCTATGCTTATGGGTAAGCTCATCGATAACGGTATTTATAAAACCGACACAGGCTATGTAGTTAAAATCGGTCTGCTCCTGCTCGTGCTCTGCTCCTTCAGCCTTTTCGCAGGCGTAGCAGGCGGCGTTACGGCAGCGAAGGCATCCTCGGGCTTTGCTAAAAATCTCCGCCACGATATGTTCCATAACATACAGAGCTTCTCCTTCGCGAACATAGATAAATTCTCTACCTCGGGTCTGGTAACAAGACTTACTACCGATGTTACGAATCTGCAGAATTCATTTCAGATGATTATAAGAATCGCCGTGCGCTCTCCCGCTATGCTTCTTTTTTCTCTCGGTATGGCTCTTTCCATAAACGGCAAGGTTTCTCTCGTTTTCGTGGCAATAGTTCCCCTTCTCGGTCTCGCTCTCGGTTTTATCGTTTCCAAGGCACATCCCAACTTCAAAAAGCTTTTCAAAACCTATGATAAGCTTAACAGCGTAGTAAACGAAAACCTCCACGGCATATGGTAGTAAAATCCTTCGTGAGAGAGGACGAGGAGGAGAAAAAATTCGGTGCAGTTTCCGATAAAATCTATTCCTACAGTAAAAAAGCCGAGGGCATAATCGCCTTCAACGCTCCCGTAATGCAGTTCAGCTCATACCTTTGTATGATCCTTATTGCCTGGTTCGGTGCTAATATCATCATAAAAACCAACGCTGTAGATATGACTACGGGCGAGCTCTTCTCTCTTATCAATTATACTATGCAGATACTGATGAACCTGATGTCTCTTTCCATGATTTTCGTTATGCTCACTATGTCCAGAGCCTCGGGCGAAAGAGTATGCGAGGTTCTCGACGAAAAGAGCGACCTTCACAGTCCTGAAAATGCTGTCTTTGAGGTAGCCGACGGCAGCATCGAATTCATCGATGCAGGCTTCAGCTACTCCTCGGACAAGGATAAGCTCTGTCTCAAAAATGTAAACGTAAAAATAAAAAGCGGCGAAACCGTAGGCATTATCGGCTCTACAGGCTCATCGAAAACCACCTTCGTACAGCTCATCCCCCGACTCTACGATATTACCTCAGGTACGGTAAAGGTCGGCGGAAGAGATGTAAGAGAATATGACCTTGATACTCTCAGAAACGAAGTGGCTATAGTCCTTCAGAAAAATGTTCTCTTCTCCGGCACTATCAAGGATAATCTTCGCTGGGGTAACGAAAACGCCACCGACGAAGAAATGGCTCAGGCATGCAGACTCGCCCAGGCTGACCCCTTCATAAGAGAAATGGAGGAGGGCTATGATACCTATATCGAGCAGGGCGGCACCAATGTCTCGGGCGGACAGAAGCAAAGACTTTGTATCGCTCGCTCACTTCTTAAAAAGCCGAAAATTCTCATTCTTGACGACTCTACGAGCGCCGTAGACACGAAAACCGACGCCCTCATAAGGCAGGCCTTCAAAGAATTTATCCCCGAAACCACTAAAATTATTATCGCGCAGAGAATCTCCTCCATCGAGGGTGCAGATAAAATTATCGTACTCGATGACGGTGAGGTAACCGCCTTCGGTACCCACGCCGAGCTTCTCGAAAGCAGCGAAATCTACCGTGAGGTTTATCTTTCACAGACGAAAGGAGGAGAAAATAATGAGTAATCCCCGTCCGGCACCCGGAAAAATGCCTCCCCCACCCGTTGGGCGTCACGGAGGTACGCCCGTAAGAATAAAGGGTGAAAAGCTTGATTATAAAGTAATAAAAAGAATACTCTCCTATCTCGGTACGAAGCAGAAAATACTTATGGCTGTGGTGGTTTTGTGTATTTTCCTTTCCAGCATCGCCACTATCTTTTCATCGCGCTTCGTGGGCGCCGTTATCGATGATCATATCACGCCTATGCTGCAAAGCGGCTCTACGGATTTCGGTCCCTTCATAGCTATGCTTTTTAAAATGGCCGGTGTTTTCCTCATCGGTATCATCGCTACCTTTGCACAGAACCGTATTATGGTAGTAGTGGCTCAGTCTGTACTCAAAGAAATCCGCGACGAAATGTTCGCACACATGCAAACTCTCCCCATAAAATACTTCGACACAAACAGCCACGGAGATATTATGAGCCGTTACACTAACGACATAGACACTCTCCGTCAGATGATTTCTATGACCATTCCTCAGGTTATCTCCTCCATAGTTACGATCGTATCCACCTTATCGCTATGCTTACTGAAAGCATACCTCTGCTTTTTGTAGTTCTTGTCTGCATTTTCATTATGATTACCGTAACGGGCAAGGTAGCCGGAAACAGCGGCAAGTTCTTTATGAAGCAGCAGAGATCCATCGGCGATGTAAACGGCTACATCGAAGAAATGATAACAGGACAGAAGGTTATCAAGGTTTTCTGTCACGAAGAAAAGACAAAGGAAGAATTTGACAAAAAGAATGAGGAGCTTTACCTTAACGCCTTCTCAGCAAATAAATTCGTCAATATGCTCGGCCCCATCAATAACAACCTCGGACATCTTCAGTATGTTATCCTCGCCATAGTCGGCTGCTTCCTCGCTGTTATGACGGCGCAGAACATATTCCCCGAAAGCGGCTTTATGAGCATTTTCTCGCTGACAGCAGGCTCTGTCGCCACCTTCCTCGGCTACTCTAAATCCTTTACTATGCCTATTAACCAGATTTCTCAGCAGCTCAACTCCGTAGTTATGGCTATGGCCGGTGCAAAGAGAATTTTCGAGGTCATTGACACTCCGAGCGAGCAGGACGAAGGCTATGTAACCCTCGTAAACGCGAAAGAAACCGACGGAGAGCTTACGGAAACTCCCGAGCATACTGGACTTTGGGCATGGAAGCATCCTCATCAGGACGGCACTGTTACCTATCAGAAATTAGAGGGTGAGGTCCGTATGTTCGATGTGGACTTCGGCTATACAGAAGAAAAGACCGTGCTTAAAAATATAACTCTTTACGCTGAGCCGGGACAGAAGGTAGCCTTTGTAGGTGCCACCGGTGCAGGTAAAACCACCATAACCAACCTCATTAACCGCTTTTACGATATCGCTGACGGTAAAATAAGATACGACGGCATCAACATCAATAAAATAAGAAAAAGGGATCTTCGCCGTTCACTCGGTATCGTATTACAGGACACAAATCTTTTCACGGGTACCGTAAAGGAAAACATACGCTACGGAAATCTCGACGCAACAGATGAAGAAATCATCGAAGCAGCTAAGAAGGCCAACGCCCACTCCTTTATTTCCCGTCTTCCTCAGGGCTATGACACTATGCTGACGGGTAACGGAGCAAATCTTTCACAGGGTCAGCGTCAGCTCATTTCCATCGCCCGTGCCGCAGTAGCAGACCCGCCCGTAATGATTCTCGACGAGGCTACCTCCTCCATCGATACCCGTACGGAGGCTCTCGTTCAAAGAGGTATGGATGCTCTTATGCACGGAAGAACGGTTTTCGTTATCGCACACCGCCTTTCCACCGTAAGAAACAGCGATGTTATTATGGTGCTCGAAAAGGGAGAGATAATCGAAAGAGGCACTCACGAGGACCTCATAGCTAAAAAAGGCAAATACTATCAGCTTTATACAGGTGCATTTGAGCTGGAGTAAGGAAAAGCCGTGACTCGATGTCACGGCTCCTTTTTTTATTTTTTATACTTTTCCGCCTGCAAATTAAACATATAGGCATAGGTTCCGTTCTGCTTCATAAGCTCGTCATGGCTTCCGCTTTCGATAATTCTTCCCTTTTCCATAACATAGATTCTGTCTGCTCCTACGGTAGTAGAAAGTCTGTGAGAAATGAAGATAACGGTCTTATTCTTTGCCGCCTTAATCATCGCCTGATTCAGATTATATTCTGCTATGGGATCAAGATTTGCCGAAGGCTCGTCAAGTATTACATAAGGGCAGTTTTTATAAAAAGCACGGGCTATTGCCACCTTCTGTGCCTCACCGCCCGAAAGCATCTTGCCTTCATTGTCAAATTCTCTGAGAAGCTCTGTGTCAGTACCCTTGTCGAGCTTTTTATCGAAGCCGCTGTGACGGAGTGCTTCCTCGACCTTTTCTCTGTCGAAGGTATCGCTGAGAGCTACATTTTCACCGGTTTTACAGGCAAAAAGCTGGAAATCCTGAAATACCGCCGCAAACCGGTCACGGTGAGAAGCAACGGTTACCTCTCTTATATCCTCACCGTCGATGAGAATCTGTCCGTCAGTCACATCGTAAAGGCGGAGAAGCAGATTTGTAAGAGTAGTCTTGCCTGCACCGTTATAGCCTACGAGAGCGATTTTTTCATAAGGCTTTACGGTGAGATTGATGTCCTGCAGGGTAGGCTCGCTGTTACCGGGATAGGTAAAATCCAAGCCTTTAATCACTATCTCCTTCGGCTCTTTACATTCAGCCCTTCCTTCTCCGTCCTTTATTTTCGGCTCGTACTTTAAGAATTCACGATACTTCTCTATCATCTTGCCTCTTTCGGAGAAAATAGCTACAGCCCACACCGTAAGAAAATTTACGGACACGGCGATAGAATAAGCGCCGTTAAAAGCCGCAACGAAATCACCAGCCGAAAGAGTTTCCCTGACGAGAACACAGTAGCCGAGATACAGAGGAAGCACAAACATAAAGCCGAATATCTGTATACCCGCATCCTGCACGAAGGAAACAGCGGAAATCTTTTTCCAATATCTTTTCTGATTGTCGATAACATCATCTGCCGCGTCGTTGTAGCGGTCAATAAGAATAGGATGGATGTTATTCATCCTGACCTCCTTGGCATAATCCTGAAGGTAAAAAACACGCTGAAAATAGTCGCTTCTGCGATGGTATTCCGTATTATCCCTTCTTCTTGCCATCTGGAGATCGCCCCTCTTTCTGCTCAAGGGCAGAAAAGCACCGATAATACCGAGAATTATCAGAAGACACACCGGGTCAATGGTAAGAAGCACACCGCCGATAGTAAGAAAGGAAACAAGGTTACCCACATAGTTTCTCACAAGGCCTAAAAGGTTTGCGATGTTATCGGAGGAGGATTCGATAGTGAGAATAAAGCTGTTATAAAATTCGGGGTCATCGTAATTCGAAAGATCTACGGCTTTGGCTTTTTCATAAAGAGTTTTATTCAGTCCGTAGTAGACTTTTTCCCTCGCCGCATTCCAGTAGAATTCCTGGAAAAGCCAGCTGAACACCTTGCTGCCGACTAAAACTACGGCAATAAAAGCTACGGCTGTGAATATTCTTTCCAGTCTCTCACCCTCGCTGACCACATCTATGATATATTTAAGACCTACCACACTGATAAGCCTTGTAGGAACGGTGGTAAGAATACCCATTAAAAAGTCACCGATAACCAGCACAGGAGAAATCTTAAAGAGCAATTTAACGAAAAAGAAGATATTTGAGAAGGTGGAGTGGGCTGTCTCTCTTTTTTTCTTATCAGACATTTTCATCCGCCTCCTTTGCACTCTGATAGCTGGAAGCCTGCAGAGTAAACATCTCTCTGTATTTACCGTCTCTTTTCATAAGCTCCTCATGAGTTCCCTGCTCGTAAATTCTTCCTTCACCGATAACGATGATTCTGTCAGAAAGGACAGCCGAGGAAAGTCGGTGGGAAATATAAAGGACAGCCTTGTTTTCCGTAGCTCTGATAAGCTCCTCGTACATTTTATACTCGGCTATGGGGTCAAGAGCAGAGGAGGGCTCGTCGAGTACGGCAAACTGAAAATCCTTCGCGAAAAGTCTCGCAGCGGAAACCTTCTGATTTTCACCGCCGGACAGACCTATACCGTCCTTACGGAACTCCTTGGTGATTACCGTATCACCGCCGTCGGGAAGCTCGGAAATCTTTTCCCAAATACCGCTTTGCTTAAGAGCTTCTCTCGCCCTTTCCTTGTCACCTTTATCGCAGTCGTGTCCGATAACATTTTCGAAAACAGAAAGAGCGAAATTTTTATAATCCTGGAAAACGGCGCCGAAGCTGTTACGGTAAGCCTCCGTGTCATATTCCTTTATGTTTACTCCGTTATAAAGTATCTCGCCCTCGGTGGGATCGTAAAATCTCAGAAGGAGCTTTACGAGAGTAGATTTACCTGCCCCGTTAACACCTACGAGAGCTAAGGTTTCGCCCTTATTTATCTTAAAGGAAACGTTTTCGAGAGAATTTTTCTTTGCCGAGGGATAACGGAAGGTCACATTTCTGAACTCTATGCTTTCGAAATCATCGGGTATTCTTTCTCCCGGCTTTATTTTCGGCTCATATTCGAAAAATTCACGGAGATTCTGGAAATAAAGCGCCATCTGTACCAGAACATCGAAATTTCTTGCCACGGATAAGGTGCCCTCCTTAACGGAGTTGATGGCGGCAAGAACAACGGAGAAGCCCGATACAGTCAAAGAGGAGCCGAAAACGAACTGAAAAGCCGCATAGGCATAGGTACCGATAACGGGAATGAATTCACTGAAAAGAGAGCTTACGGTAGAATAGATAAAAAGCTTCAGACCGTATTTTCTGAGTATCTCCACATTAGCATCGATAGCCGCCTTAAAGCGGTACATAAGCACGGCAAAGATATTCGAGGTTCGCATATCCTTGGAGAAATCCTTAAGAAAAACAGTTCTCTGTATGTATGCCTTGACTCTGTTATTCTTCGTCATTTCCAGGTCGCGCTTGTAAACGAGCTTGCTTTTTACTGTCTCCACGATAAAGACAAGCACCACGGGAAGAAGGAAAAGAAGATAAACAGGGTCGATAGAGGTTACCGTACCGATAACCATACAAAGGGTGATTATACTGCCTACGATGGAGGCTACGGAACCGCATACCTGGTCGAAATAGCTCCAGGCAAGCACATTGGTGGCTCTCTGATACTTATCGTAAAATTCGGGATTTTCGTAGCAGTCCACATCAAGTGTGAGAGCTTTTTCGAAAATCTGATTATTAAGAACCTTAAGCACATATTTATTCGAGGCACTTACCATATAGCTTGACAGCCACTGAGTCCCGTTCACTAAAAGGCAGACGCCTAAAAAAGCAAGAAGAGTAAATAAATACTCTTTGAAATCTCCGTCACCGTCCAGTATACCTAACAGCACCTTAAGAAAAAGAATATTCTGAATGAAATTTCCGAAAAGAAAAGCCGTCAGACTGTTAAGCAGATGTCCTATCATCAGCTTTTTATCGCATTTCCATACGAGCTTTACCGCATAGACTATGTTTTTAAATACAGGTACGCTTCTGGCCTCTTCGAGAGGAATACGTCTCATTTTTTCACCTCATTCTTATTCATCCTTTAAAAAAGCCCCGGATTTCTCCGAAGCTGAAAAGTCATTGATGTATTTTCTGAGTGCAACGCCTGTATGAGTACAACCGCTTTTTTATAATAACATATTTTTATTTTTTGTCAATATAAGTAATATTTTTTAATCATCGGCTGAACAGGATATCAAAACACCTGTTGATTTCGTTTATATCTGACTTTTTGTTATTATTGCACAAATTTTTTCGCCTTACATCGGGGTTTTTCTCTGCAAAATAATTCATATCTGCTTGCTATGAATTAAAAAGCGTGATATACTACTTACAAAGTAGGAATTCTTTTTGAATCCTTAAAGAAAGGAGTGCTGAAATGAAAATTTCCACCAAAGGCAGATACGGTCTTCGTGTAATGACGGATATTGCTGTCAATACTGAAAAGGGCGGTCTCGTCTCCCTTAAGGACATCGCCGAAAGAGAGCACCTGTCGGAAAAATATCTCGAGCAGATAGTCGGCGCTCTTGTCAGAGAGGGACTTCTCAAATCCGTCAGAGGCGCTAAGGGCGGTTATCATCTCACGGCTGAGCCCGAAAATATCACCGTCGAGCAAATACTAAAGGCCACAGAGGGCAGTCTTGCCCCCGTCGCCTGTGCAGAGGATAACGGCAGATGCGAAAATTACGGCGACTGCGTAACCTCATTTATATGGACTGAGATCTACAAGGCAACTATTTCCGTTGTCAGCAGAATCACCCTCAAGGACCTCGCAGAAAGAAGCAATACATTGGAAAAAACAGAAATGGAGTGTTTGAAATGAGATATGTTTATGCGGACAATGCGGCAACAACTCCCGTTTCCCCGAAGGTTGTTGAAGCAGTTCTTCCCTATATGACCGAATTCTACGGAAACCCTTCGAGCCTTTATCAGACAGGTCAGAAGGCCTTCAAAGCCGTAGACAAAGCAAGACAGCAGGTAGCTGATGCTCTCGGTGCCGAAAAGGATGAAATCTTTTTCACCTCAGGCGGCTCCGAGGCTGATAACTGGGCTATCAAGGGTGCGGCAGCTCTCGGCGCAAAGAAGGGTAAAAAGCATCTGATTACCACAAAAATTGAGCATCACGCTGTTCTTCATACTATGCAGACCTTAGAAAAGCAGGGCTTCACAGTTACTTACCTCGATGTTTACGATAACGGAATCGTAAGAGTAGAGGATGTAGAAAAGGCTATCACCGACGAAACCTGCCTGGTTACCATAATGTATGCAAATAACGAAATCGGTACCATTCAGCCTATCCCCGAAATCGGTAAGCTTTGTAAGGAAAAGGGCGTCCTCTTCCACACAGACGCCGTACAGGCCGTAGGCCATGTAGCTATCGACGTAAAGGAGCAGAACATCGATATGCTCTCCCTTTCAGGTCATAAATTCCACGCTGTCAAGGGCATCGGCGCCCTCTACTGCAGAAAAGGCATCCGTCTTCCTAACCTTATTGAGGGCGGCGGACAGGAAAAGGGCAGAAGAGCAGGTACGGAAAATGTTCCCGGTATCGTTGGTCTCGGCGTAGCAATCACAGATATGTGTGCCGACATAGAAGAAAACGCGAAAAAGGTTTCTGCTCTTCGTGACAGACTTTTCGAGGGTGCAAGTAAAATCTCCCACTCGAGAATAAACGGTGACAGAGAAAAGAGACTTCCCGGTAACTTCAGTATGTGCTTCGAGGGTATCGAGGGTGAAAGCTTACTTCTTATGCTGGATATGCAGGGTGTATGCGCCTCCAGCGGCAGCGCCTGTACCTCAGGCTCTCTTGACCCGAGCCATGTTCTTTTAGCTATCGGCCTCAAGCATGAGGTAGCACACGGCTCACTGAGACTTTCCTTAAGCGAAAGCAATACCGTCGAGGATGTAGACTATATTCTCGAGGTTCTTCCTCCCATCGTTGACAGACTCCGTCAGATGTCACCTCTTTGGGAGCATATATTAGAAAACGAAAAAGCATAAAGGAGACAGGACAAATGGAATACAGCGCAAAAGTAATGGAGCATTTTACTAATCCTCACAATGTAGGCGAGATTCCCGACGCCAACGGTATCGGCGAAATCGGCAATGCAAAGTGCGGTGACATAATGAAAATGTACCTCAAAATCGAAAATGATGTGGTAATAGATGTCAAGTTCAAAACCTATGGCTGTGCATCAGCTATCGCAACAAGCTCAATCGCTACCGATATGATCAAGGGTCAGCCCATAAGCGAGGTTCTCAAGCTCACAAACAGTGCAGTAGTCGAAGCTCTCGACGGTCTTCCCGCAGTAAAGATTCACTGCAGCGTTCTCGCCGAGCAGGCTGTAAAGGCAGCACTCGCAGACTACTATAAGAGACAGGGCATTGATCCCGAGCCTATCGTAGGTAAGCTCGAAGACCATGACCACGATGCTTGTCATATATAAAATTTAAAAGCTTAAAAAGAGGGTACCTTTAACGCCTACACTCCATAAGGCGAAAGAGGTACCCTCTTTTTTTTACTATAATAATCCACAAAAAAGCCTTCCGTTTTTTGGATTCCGATATACTTCAATATAACTGCTATTCAATTGACAAATATCTTATAAATTGTTATTATTATATGGGGAATTTTCTGCAAAGAAGCCTTAATTTTTTTTAAAAAGGAATGATTAAAATGAAGAAAAGCATTTTTAAAAGGCTGAGTATATTTTTAGCCTGTGTGCTGATGCTTACAGCAGCATTAACCATGGCCTTTTCGGTTCAGGCGAAAGCCTCCGTCGTAAAGGTAGCTACAGCTGCTCAGCTGGAAAATGCACTTAAAAGCTCGGCAAAATCTATCTGTATTACTGCCGACTTCGAGCTTGACAGAACATTTTATGTTTACGGCAAAACTACGATTTATGCCGACAGCAAGCATACTCTTAAGAGAAGCATAAGCTTCGGCGGCGACATTTTTGTCGTAGGAGAGAACGCAAAGGGAAAAAGCTCTCTGCTCGGAAAAGGAAACGCTGAGCTTACCTTAGGTAAATCCGATGCCAAAAATGAAAATGTACTTATTTTCGACGGTAATAAAGCAAATATGAAAACGCAGGTAAAGGGCTCATTCCTTTTCATTGCAAACAGCTCTGTGGTAAATGTTTATAAGGATATCAGCTTCATAAACGCAAAAAAAGAAGGAAACAGCAAAACCTTCAATGCAGATTATGCCTTATCTTATCCCGGACGCATCGGCGGTGCTGTTTCAGTTATCGCAAGCGGTACTATGAATATTTACGGCGGTAATTTCACCGGTAATACCGTAAAGGATGAAGCCAAGGTGGAAAACCCCACCGAAGAACAGCTCGTAAGCACGATGGGCGGTGCTATCTATAACTTCGGTAATCTTAAAATCTACGGCGGTAACTTTTCGGATAATCGTGCCGGACGAGGCGGTGTTATCTATAATTACCGCACCTTAAAAATCACGGCAGGCACCTTCAGCTCAAACCGTGCAACCACTCACGGCGGTGTAGTATGCCAGCCTGCTTCACAGTATGCACGCATTTATCTGGGCAAGGACGGTTCAAAGGAAGGCAATAAAATCACCTTCAAAAATAACTCAGCCACAGAAAATGCAGGTGCAATTTACACAAGACCTCAATCGTCGCTCATTATTTACGGTGACACTACCTTCGATTCGAACAAGGCCTCAGGCGGTAACGGCGGCGCTATCTGCTCCTACGGTGTAGTAAAGCTTTATAACACCGTTTTCAAAAACAACTCTGCAGTAACACGAGGCGGCGCTATTTACCTTTCGAACTCCAGCGAAGAGCTTACAACCCGTCTTTCATCGATCGATAACTGTACCTTCACATCCAACTCCGCAAAAAACGGCGGCGCTCTTTCCGCTTATGCCTCTGACGAAACCTTGGATGAAGGTGCAATCGTAACCGTAAACAGCTGTAAATTCAAAGCAAATACTGCCACGGAAAACGGCGGTGCTGCCTATGCGGGAAGAAAAAGTAAGGTAACATTGAAAAACTCTTCTCTCGAAGAAAACAGTGCCTCTGAGGGCGGTGCTTTCTACATTGTAGGTGAAAGCAAGATTAACATCGAAAATACCGATTTCATTTCAAACAAGGCCTGTACTTCCTCCGACAGCAGCGGCGGTGCCATTACCGTAAGAAGCTCTGAGCTTAACATTAAAAAATCGGAGTTCAGTAAAAATCTTGCATCAAAGAACGGCGGCGCTCTTTACATTTCTTATGTGGGAGACAGCAAAAAGGATGCAGAAGTCAAAATCACCTCAACCCTTTTCGAGGAAAATACCGCAAATAACTACGGCGGTGCCGTTTACGCTACGAAGCATACCGACTCCGAAAAGAATCAGCTTGACGGTGACGGCTGTAAATTCGTAAAGAACGGAGCTGTCAAAGGCGGCGCTCTTTATCTCACTTCCGGCACAAGCTCATACTTTGAGGATTGCGATTTCGAATATAACACCAACTCAACCGTAAGCGGCGGTAAGGCTGATGCCTATAACGGCGGTGCTGTTTATCTTTCGGAAAGCACACTTGAAATCAACGGGGCAACCTTCAAGGGCAACAGCGCTGAATATAACGGCGGTGCCTTCGGTGTTTATTCTGACAGTAAGGCTATCCTTAACAAGATAACAGCTACAGAAAATTCTGCCGTTCATGCAGGCGGCTTCCTTTACAACAGCGGCTCTGATGTAAAAATCTATAACAGCAAGCTTACAAAGAACTCCTCTGAGGAAACAGGCGGTGCGCTTTCTCTTCACTCACTCGGAACTACGAGCGTTTATAAAACTGCCTTCGAAGAAAACTCTGCAGGAACTCACGGCGGCGGCGCTTATGTTTACACCGAGGAGTCTGCTACTCTTTTCCAGGACTGTACCTTTACTAAAAACAAGGCAGTAAAATACGGCGGTGCCTTATATGCTTCAAAGGCAAGTATTCTGAATCTTTACAGCCTTACCGCCACAGATAACAGTGCAGGCAGCGGCGGCTTCCTTTATGAAACCACTACAGCTACCACCGTTACTCTTAACGGCGTAACCGTAAAGGGAAACACCGCATCCTCAGGTCCCATCATTTACGGTAACACTAATAAGGCTATACTGAATCTTAACAAGACTAACTATAAGGACAGCGACCTTACCTCAGCTCCCGACTCGGCTTACTGGAAAAAAGCTGTCGCAAATAAGCTGACGGTAAATGAAATTACCGACCCTATCCCCTCTTATACAAATTACAAGGAAAATAAAGCCGACAAAAAGACCGAGTCTGCTAAAAAGAAGGCCGTTCCCGTAACGGATGTGTTTAACCTCGGCAAAAGCTCGAGCGATGCAGATATAAACGAAGATTATGCAAAGCTTAAAAAGCTCGACAACAGCTCTAACTTTATGAGCCGTAACACAACCACCTTCAATAATATCAACGGAAAAGATGTTAATGTTGATACCTTTGTGTACATCGCCGGTCATAAGGGCAACAACGTAAGCGTCGGTGAAGGACTTCTCATTTATCAGGCTCTTCTTTATAAAAAAGCTCACCCGAAAGAGGAAGTAAGCATCGACATTTCTTCCTTCCGTTTTTCAATAGAAGCAGCGGTAAACATAAACAGAAACAGCCGTTACTTCGGTTATATGCGTAACCTTGTAGGTATGGAGTACGATAAATACGGCTTCGTAAGAATCTCCTATCTTCTCGTTACAGCCGCAAAAATGGGTATAAATGTTACTGTAATAGGTCAGATGGACGGATATCCCATTTCCTCCTCCGACCCTAATCTCAAAGAATATTTTACTCAGAAGCTGAACGATCCCTGTGACCCCGCTTATGTAAAAAACGGAGTTATAGGTGATTATCTCAACTTCAACTACTGCTACTGGACCGCTTATGACGATAATGCCGCTACAGATATGATGCACACAAAGCTCTGCGCTGTTTCCCATTATCTTGATATGAACGGTGTCTCACATAAAAATGCAGTATGGTCATCAAGCTCCAACATTGACGGTATCAAGGACTCGGGTGCTAACGGAAACAGCAAAATGCAGACAGCCACCCTCGTTTCAGACCACGAAAAAATTTACCGTGCATCATCTAACTATCTGAGACTTATTTCAAAGTATTGTGCCCAGGAAGATGTTCTTTTTTTCCGTGACCTTGTAAACGAAAGAACCACTGAGCAGATTCAGCTTATTCTCGCAGGTAAGGAAAGCAAGATTCCGAAAAACGAGCAGATTGTTTACCTCGGCGGTGAAAATGACAAGGTCTTTGAGCTGTACTTTGCTCCCTTCGGCGGTGACGCTGCCGTATGGGATGAGGTAAATAACCCCTACTGCAAATATATGAGAAAAATGTATAATTCCGATGACTACATTATTTTAACCTGGAATAATGCAAACTATCTTAACACCTTCCCTCTCGGCAAGCAGATGGAAAGCGTGTATATTTCAGCCTTTAAGCAGAACACGAACCCCCGTAACAAAATTTACCTTAACCTTGAAAGCTTCCCCGACAATTCCTTTGACAGTCTTGTCACCGGTAAAACTGTAGGCTTCAAATCTGTAAACCAGAAGGATTTCGGTGCTATCCACAGCAAGGATATACAGATTTCCTATTCGGAAAACGGACAGAGACATTATGTTTCCATCCTTAATTCACTGAATATCCACGGCGGCTCAATGAGCTATCAGTCAAACAATCTTCTTGTCATCAAGGAAGATAATATGGACAAGGGCAGTGTATTCCATACTATTGCCGACCTTACGACAAAGGGCATTACCGAAAACGAGCTCACCGAAGCAGGCGACCTCGGAAGACAGTTCAGCAAAAGCGAGAAATTCTCCGTAGGCAAGCTTTCCGCTGTTCCCTATACACTCGAGGCTACCGTTCAGGTACCCGAAAGCGTAACGGGTGCTGCAGGAGTAATTATCGGCAACTATAACGGCTCTAAAAATAAGCAGCTCAACCTCGAAATAGCCTCAGGCGGCAGAGTTAAGCTCTTCTATAATAACGGCAAAAATAAGGTTTCCTGCATCTTCAAAAAGGATATACGCTCAGATTCAGCCGTACACATTGCCGTTACCGTAAGCGATAATAAGGCCACCCTTTATGTAAACGGCAGCGCCGTCGAAACAAAAACCCTCAAATATGCCTACAGCACCTCGAAAACAAAGTATGTTATCGGCGGTGACAACAGAAAGAATAACACCAAATACTTCAAGGGTACGATCTATTCAGTAAGCCTCTTTAACGATGTCAGAACAAAAAGTGAAATAAAGCGTGACTCAAGAGGCGTTTCTGCCACCGCAGCAGGTCTTATCTATACTAAAGAATTTCTGACGGCAGACCGCACATATTCCGCCGTTAACCTTAACGGAAGAACCTTCTCCAAATCAAAGGCTTATTCTCTCGGTAAGCTCTCTGCTACACCCTACACTATCGAATCCACAATCTCTGTTCCCAAAAAGCTCAGCGGACGCGGCGGCGTAATCGTAGGTAACTATAACGGTAAAAACGGCAAGCAGCTTAACCTGGAGCTTTATACCGAGGGCAGAATAAGACTGTTCTTCAATAACGGCAAGAAAAAGGTTTCCTGCATTTTCAAAAAGGACCTTCGTACAGGTGCCCCCGTTGATATCGCCGTAACCGTAGACAAGAAAACAGCTACCCTTTATGTAAACGGCAAGGCAGTAGAAACCAAAAAGCTTTCAGCTACCTATTCGGGAATCAAGGGCAGCTTCAAAATCGGCGGTGACAACAGAAAGGGCAACCCCGAATATTTCAAGGGTACTATCTATTCTGTCCGTCTCTTCTCCGATGTCAGAACAAAAGCTGAAATCAAAAAAGACTATGTATATATCGAAGGAACGGAAAAGGGTCTTATCAGCTCGAGATACTTTGCTTCTCAAAGCTCTGTTTACCCGAGCAAAAAGCTTAACGGCATCGAATTTACCGAAGCTACTCCTTTCACATTAGGAAAGCTTAAAGCCTCTCCGAAAACTATCGAAGCAGTAATCAGCCTTCCGAAAAAGTTTACCTCCCGTGCCGGTGTAATCGTCGGCAACTACAGCTTCGACGGCAAACAGCTTAATCTCGAAATAGCAGCCGGCGGCAAAGTAAAGCTTTACTATAATAACGGCTCGAAATATTCCTCTGTTACCTTCTCGAAGGATGTTCGCTCATCAAGACCTGTCCATATCGCTGTTACCTTAGACGGTAAAAAAGCCACACTTTATGTTGACGGTAAAAAGACACAGACTCTTTCGATCGGTATAAAATACAGCGGTGCTACCGGAAGCTTCAGAATCGGCGGAGATAACAGACCCGGAAATACCAAATACTTCAAAGGAAAGATTTATTCCGTAAATCTCTTCTCCTCAGTCCGCAGCGAAAAGCAAATCAAGCGTGACATTACCGCTGTAAAGAAAGGCGCGTCCTCACTTATTTGGTCCGGCAATCTTATTACAGCAAAGCCCGTATATGATTCAGGCAGCTTAGGGGGAGCGAAATTTGAGGCAGACAAATACACCACGCTCAATCCTCTCAACGATACGCCCAAAACAATAGAGGCACTCATAAATGTTTCTCAGAAAACTACGGGCAAAGCAGGCGTAATCCTCGGTAACTGCTACGGTGCTGAAAGCAAGCAGATGAATCTCGAGGTAATAGACGACGGAAAGATAAAGCTTTTATACCGTAACGGCTCTAAAGAGGATTACTGTGTATTCTCGAGAGACATCCGTTCTTCGACTCCCGTTCATATTGCCGTTACCGTAAACGGACGAACAGCTACACTTTATGTTAACGGTGAAAAGGCTGACAACAGAACGCTCAAGGCTTCCTACAGCGGAATTACCGACGGCTTTAAAATAGGCTCAGATAACAGAGCTGACGGTGCAGGTTATTTCAAGGGTACTGTCTACAGCGTAAGCCTCTTCTCCGATGTGAGAACACAAAAGGAGATAAAGACTGACAGCATAAATGTAAATGCAAACGAGCCTGCACTTCTGTATTCGGGCCGTTATCTCAGTAAATAAAACGAACACCAAAAACTAATCCCCCGACAATGTCGGGGGATTCTGCTGTATAGGCTTAAAAATCATTCGTACTTTTTAGCTGTAATGCTTTAAACTCTCTCTATTACTCCCGGTGCATCCACGGAAAGTCTGTACTTTTTGTCGTAATCCATACCGGCACATAATAAAACTTCCTTTTTACTGCAGTTATAAACAGCGCTCCAGAGAGTAATAACCTGATGCTTGAGGCGCTTATGCTGATAATTGAGCACGACATTTGAAAGAAGATGCATAGCCTCATCCTCTGTGATTATACCGTCTGCTTCAGCGAGAGTTGCCTTGATTTTTTCATATCTGTCCATACCTCTGCCGTCGTGATTATCACCGCCGGGAGTGAGGAAATAGTTCGTCAGTGCCAGACACTCCTCTTTCTTTTCCTGCCTGATTACGTGCATTTTATTATCCACATATTCGATAATGGCGCTGTTACCCTCGGCATCAGCGAGCTGATAATGATAGTTGATAAAAATGGAGTCGTGCATATCGTAGGATGCAAAAAGCTCTATAGCCTCGTCTACGGTAGCGCATTTATCCAGCACGGCGCGAAGAGCGACTGTAGTAATAATCGGTTTTTTACCTGTATTCTGCTTCGTAGCCTTGGTTTTGATTTCCAGAATACCGCAGGCAAAGCCCTTTTCATTGATACCGTCCATGGAGGTGTAGGGTGAGCCCATAACTCGCAGCGGTCTTTTCGCATTTTTAAGCGGCATATATTTAGTGCCGTGAATAAAGAAGGTAGTGTCAACCACTGCTACGCTTCTGTAGCCCTTTTCGGGATTAGTCCAGAGTACAAGACAGGGAGCAGCCTTATAGTCGAAATTTCTGCCCAGAATATAGCCGCCGTCGGGTGTCCTGGCGTTAAAGGTACTGCAGGCAAAGCCGCTGTGGTCGGGATTGACAGAAAGAGGAGGCATATTAACCTCGTTCTGAAGGAACCTTACCGCATCCATAATGTTACTGCAGCCCTTTTCCAAAAGAGCGTCGAGACCATAAGAGCTTTTATAAACGAGAGTCCAGATATTGTCGTCTATCTGCTTAAGAGTGGAGAGTGTTTCTTCGATTTTCTGTACTGCAAGAGCATCTTTTTTATCTTTCATTTTTAACACCGCTTTAATAATTTATTTTGTTAAAGTATATCATAGCATAAACCGCTTTACAAGTAAAATAAAAATTTTCGCAAAACTATTTATTTATAGAGAAAATTATGGTAAACTCAAAAAAAAAGAAAAAAGGAGAACTCTCTTATGACTATGATGTCTTTTCTTCGTGTAGTTATGGCAATATTTATGATAGGCTATAACCTTTTCAACTATGTTTTCAACGATTACGCTTTCCCGGCCGTAAGCACAGAGGGCGCTTATGTTTTCTGCTATTTTGTCGGTAATGAGCCTGACGAGCAGACTGTTCATCTTGCCGTAAGCACCGACGGTTATAATTTTGCTGCGCTTAATAATAACGAGTCCGTCATCAACCAGACCAAGGGTACAGGTTGTATACGCGATCCCTATATTTTCTCCGCCAAGGACGAAAACGGTAAGGACTGCTATTACATAGTGGCTACAGATATGGATGCAGGTCTCGGCTGGACCTCAAATCACGCAGTAATTTTCTGGAAATCCTATGACCTTATTAACTGGGAAGACGAATATGTTCTCGATTTCCGTGATTTTGACGGATGGGAAAACTGTAACAGAGCCTGGGCACCTCAGGTAATATGGGATGCTGAGGAAGGAAAATATATGCTTTATCTTGCCCTTTCCGAATCCGATGACCCCGCTACGGAGGAAAACGAGGATATCGCACAGCACTATTATCTTTACACCGATGACTTCAGAAGCTTCACCGAGCCCGAGTATCTCTACGGCAGAAGAACCGAAGCCTTTACCCGCGATGACGGCTGGTCAGGCGTAGGTGTTCAGTGCATCGACGGCGATATGATTTACAATGAAAATGACGGTTACTACTATCTTTATTTCAAAGAAGACCTCACCCAGAAAATCGCTTATGTGAAATCAAAGAGCGCCTCGGGTCCCTTTGAGGGTGATTATACGATATGCTCTCTTAACTACTGGGGTGTAGAGGGCAGTACCATGTACCGTATAACAGGTACCAATGCCTGGGTAATGCTTATGGATGAATACAGCGAGGGTACCTTTTTCCCTCAGATGACGAGAGATTTTGAGTCCTTCCGCCGTATACGCCGTGCAGGTATGTCAGTGGATCACTTAAATCCCCGTCATGGCTCTGTCGTAGCTATCAGCGAGGATGAATACTTCGCACTATGCGACCATTACGGCGTGTCGGAGATACCGAAAAGTAAGTAACAAAAACACAAAAAATCAGTCCGTCAAAACCTGAGCTGACGGACTGATTACTTTTTTATTCAGTTATTTACGGGACTTGCGTATTATTTCTTGATTGCTCTCTGAATCGCCTTTACGATTTCAACTACGGGAACAGTAGAAATACCGAGAGCGACACATACGCCGTATTCCTTAAGGCTGATAGGAGTAAATTCGAAGGCATCAGCAAGGAAGGGAACATAGATAACCGCTGTGGTGAGAATGAGTGTGAGTGCCATAGCGCCGAAGAGCCACTTATTGTGATTACCGAGAGTGAATACTGACTTTCTCTGTGAGCGCATATTGAAGGAGTGGAATACCTCTGCAAGGCTCATGGTAAGGAATGCCATAGTCATACCGTTACCGTGAATAAGCTCGTAAACATTATCGTAAACGCCGTGACCTGTTACTGCTATTGCTTCAAGTGAAGCTCTGACAGCTTCACTTTCTACGGCGAAGAAGGTCATAGAGAATTCACTGATTTTAGTCATAAGGTCAGCTGAAATAATTCCTGATGCGAAAAGCTCGTTTACACTCATAAGATTACCGAGGAAGTACGCAGCGACCGTAAAGATTGTTACCATCGCGCCCTGATATACTACATCGATACCGAGTCCGCCTGCGAAGATACCGTCCTTAGAGGAACGGGGCTTTCTCTGCATAATGTCCTTCTCTCCCTTTTCCATACCGAGAGAAAGTGCAGGGAAGGTGTCTGTTATAAGGTTAATCCATAAAAGGTGTGTAGGCTTAAGAATGGTAAAGCCGAGCATAGTGGCTGTGAAGATAGAGAGAACCTCGGAAAGATTCGAGGAAAGAAGGAACTGAATAGCCTTTCTGATGTTATCGTAAATTCTTCTGCCCTGTGCTACAGCAGCTACGATGGTGGCGAAGTTATCGTCTGCCAGAACCATATCGGCTACATTCTTAGTAACATCGGTACCTGTAATACCCATACCCACGCCGATATCTGCACTCTTTATGGAGGGAGCATCGTTAACACCGTCGCCTGTCATAGCAGTAACCATACCGTTATCCTTCCAGGCGTTGACTATTCTTACCTTATGCTCGGGCTGTACACGGGCATAAACGTGGTACTGCTTTACCTTTTCCTTGAAGTCCTCGTCGCTTATATTGTCGAGCTCTGCACCTGTAATAGCCTCATCTGCTGACTGAATAATACCGAGCTCCTTAGCGATAGCTACGGCAGTATCCTTATGGTCACCGGTAATCATAATAGCTGTGATGCCTGCGCTCTTACATTCATCGATAGCGAGCTTAACCTCGGGACGGACAGGGTCAATCATACCGCAAAGACCTACGAAAACAAGATCATTTTCCAAAGCTTCACTTGTTTCCTCGGAGGGCTTACCGGAAAGAACCTTCATAGAAAGAGCGAGAACACGCAAAGCCTTGTCTGCCATTTCCTTATTCTTTTCAGCGATAACTGCTCTTACCTCGTCGGTCATGGGAACCTCTTTACCGCCGATAACAGCAGTCTTACATCTGCCTAAAACCACATCGGGAGCACCCTTGGTAAACTGATAGATGTTATCTCCGAGGCTGTGAACGGTGGTCATCATCTTTCTCGAGGAGTCAAAGGGTACCTCAGCGATACGGGGATAGCTTGCTTTAAGGTCATTTTTATTGAGATTATTCTTAAGAGCATGGTAAACGAGAGCAGCTTCAGTAGGCTCGCCGATAACTGTCTCTCCCTCTACCTCTGCATCGGTACAAAGAGCCATACCCGTAGCGAAAAGCTCTTCATTATCACAGAAGGTTTCTACTACTGTCATTTTATTCTGAGTGAGAGTACCTGTCTTGTCTGAGCATATAATCTGAGCGCAGCCGAGAGTTTCTACAGCTGTAAGCTTACGGATGATAGCGTTATTCTTTGACATTTTGGTAACGCCCATGGAAAGAAGAATGGTAACTACAGCGGCAAGACCCTCGGGAATAGCAGCAACAGCGAGAGAAATCGCTACCATAAAGGTATCAAGAGCCAATGTAAGGGAGAAGCCTTCCTTGCTTGTGAGGATCGAAAAAGCGAAGATAAATATACAAATACCGATAACAAGGAAGGAAAGAATTTTACTAAGCTGTGCCAGCTTAAGCTGTAAGGGAGTCTGTCCCTCCTCAGCAGCCTCGATAGCACCTGCTATCTTGCCCATCTCCGTGTTCATACCCGTACCTGTTACCACAGCTATGCCTCTGCCGTATACCACATTGGAGCCCATATAAACCATATTCTTTCTGTCACCGAGAGGAACATCACCGTTTTCGGCAGCAGTAAGAGCATTCACCTTTTTGTTTACAGGAACACTTTCACCTGTGAGTGAAGCCTCCTCGACCTGCATAGTGGCACATTCGATAATTCTCGCATCAGCGGGAATAGCGTCGCCTGCCTCGAGATGAATGATATCACCTACTACCAGCTCCTCGCTCTTAACATGGCAAAGCTTACCGTCTCTTACTACCTTGGAGGTGGCAGCAGCCATTTCCTGGAGCGCTTCGATAGCCGCTTCTGCCTTGCTTTCCTGAACTACGCCGAGAACAGCATTGAGAATGACAACGAAGAGGATGATAATGACATCAGTGGGGAATTCCATCTGTCCGTTCTGTACACCCTCGAGAACACCTGTAACGGCTGAAATCACGGCCGCCACGATGAGAATAATAATCATCGGGTCCTTAAGCTGGTCCATAAAACGGGCAAGAGTGGATTTTTTCTTTGCTTCGTTGAGCTTATTTTTACCGTCGCGCTCGAGACGTGCCTGTGCTTCGGCTGAAGAAAGACCTGCCGCTGAGGATTTTACCTCAGAGAATACTTCCTCTGCCGAATGAAGATAATGTTTCATAGTCATTTCCTTCCTTTAAATATGTCTGTATTATTGACAGACAAAGATTATTTTAACAGAAAAGACCTCTAACAGCACCGCACGGAACTGCCAAAGGTCTTGCTACCAAAGTTATTACCCGGCCTGCAAACCAGCCTGAAGGCGTGTGTTGATTTACAGCGAGAGCTACTCCCCTTTATTTGTAAAGGTTTTTTCTTAGTATTATTTTAACACAACAGGAAATTTTTGTCAACAGGTGACTTTATCTTTTTCCTTTAGGTGAAGGCTGCTCTTTTTTCTTCTGTACTCCAGAAAGATATAAAGCAGCACAAAGGTGATAACTGTGGTCACCATAGCTAAAAGCACATCGTATACTGTGTCGAAAAGGAAATAAAGCTGAGTGTTTCCTACGCCGTGGCCGAACACCTTAAAGAAAAAGCTTTCCTCCGCGGGCCCCCAGTAAAATCCCTGATTTGATGTACCCCAGATGAAATCTCCGATAAATTCGCTGACCTCCCAGGCAGGCATAATAAAGCAGGAAAAGGCTAAAGCGAAAAGAGAGATAAGCAGACTGTCCTTACGGCTTTTATGCTTTACGAGAGTAAGAGCTATGTAATAGCCTGCCAGCACACACAGTACACCGGAAATGAAATGAAGGAAAAGGTCAAATCTCGGAACTATGTAGTAAATTTCGCAGTAGTTACCGCCGTATGAGCCAAGGAAAACGATTACCGTGATAAGGCTCTGAGTTTTATAGCTTACCTTAGAAAGCACCGAATCTCTCGGAAATACGAGATGCACCAAAGTGATGGCAAAGGTGCCGATAAGGTTAGCCAGCATAAGAATAGCCTCCGGGCGGTTATCCCACTCGATAAAGGCATAAAACATAGCCGCACGCACAGACCACCAGAAAAGACGGTCGAAAATGCTCGTATCCTCACTTACCTTTTTAATTTCCAGCTCTATCTTTTCACGAAGGTGGGGAAGAGCATTTCTAAACAGAGCAGACAGCTCTGTTTTTTTATGTACGAAAAACTCCTTACTTTTAAGACGGAATTTAAGATAAACCATCGCTGCAGATAAAACTCCGCCCACTATAGAAAAGAAAAAATCCTCATCCGTGTCAAGCAAAGGTCTCTGCTCATAGGGACTCATAGCGAAGCCGAAGACCTGATAAAGCCAATGATTATCCTCGACGAATTCCACATGGCAAAGATCAGTGCCGAAAAGGAAATCGCTGAAAAACTCCGTAAGCTTACGGAAAATGGTTACCGTACCCGAAAAGCAGAAGGTAAAAAAGGTAACGAAAAGGCTTTCGTTTTTATTTTTCGGTATTCTTAGTGCCATAGCGATGTAATAGCCTAAAGCGCCGCTGAAAATACCGCCGACCAGCTGAATAAAAAGGTCATAGTCGGGAAAGGTCTTCAGCACACCGAAGCCCAGACCTGCCACAGTGCTCACCAGAGCGAGGACACAGATAAAGCTTTGCAGACGGCAGGAAAGATTAAGCCTCGGAAAGGCCGCCTTTAAAGCGTCCGCAATAAAGGTAAGAGCGAAAACTGCCAGATAAAAGACCGCCTCACTCTTATTCATAAAAGCACAGGAAAGAAGCAGTCCTCTCGTAAGCCACCACAGAGACATTTCAGCAGCAGAGGTCTCTTCCTTTATTCTGCCGCAGAAAGCTCTGAGACGGCAGGAAAAATTATTCATCATATCACCTTCAACCAAATATAAAAGGTATTATAATCTTATTATTTGTTTTTGTAAACAGAACAGAGCAAAATGTCATTTTTTCGTAATATTTACACATTCTGCTCGTCAAGACTCAGATAAAAGCTCGGAATAAAGTCTCTTAGAAAGTCCTCACATTCGGGCATAGCCATCTCCTCGATAGCCTTTTTCGTGCTTTCGAAGGCCTTCACGAATTCCTTGTTCCCTGCTTTTTCTTCCTGGATACATTTAATGAGAGCAGAGATTTTATCGGCTGCCTTGATAATTTTCCAAAGGTATTCGTCTTCCTTTTCGGGGAAAAATGCGTCCCTGTAATAATCCTTCATATCCTCAGGAAGCATAGACAGGAGCCTTTCACTGGCCATATTCTCTACCTCGGCGAAGGCCTGTCGGAGATCCTTACTGTGATATTTGACGGGAGTCGGCATATCACCCGTGATAATCTCGGGCATATCGTGATAGAGACCTAAAAAAGCAGCTCTCTCACAGTTAAGCCTTCCGCCGTAACGGACATTTTTTATCACTGCCAGAGCGTGGGCTATGGCGGCCACATCGTTACTGTGCTCACTGATGTTTTCACTGCTGGTGTTTCTCATCAGCGCCCAGCGGTTTATGTACTTCATCCGTGAGTGCATGGCAAAAAAATGATTCATAGTTTTCTCCTTTTTAATAAATCGAATCCGCAATTAATAAAGGCTTAACGGTACCACCGAAAAGCCTTTACTGTTATTAGGTTGCTCTTAAATCAGATAATGTCGCCCATCATACCGGGTGTGCAGGAGGCTGCATTGCTCTCGTCGGTATCGATATGCATGGCGAGTGCATAAGCAGGGTTAACTCTTACGATAACATCTCCGAAAATGAGGCTTCTGCCGTCAGTGTCAGCCTTAACAGAAACGATCTGCTTGTCAACAAGATTATACTTTTCGGCATCCTCGGGAGTCATGTGGATATGTCTCTTAGCGATGATAACGCCGTCCTTAAGCTCTACCTCACCCTTGGGGCCTACGATCTTACAGCCGCCGCTGCCCTCGAGGTCACCGCTTTCACGGATGGGAGCCTTAACGCCGATGCTTCTTGCATCACCTGCTGAAAGCTCAACCTGTGTTTCGGGACGAACGGGTCCGAGGATAGATACACCGGGGAAGCTTCCCTTGGGGCCGATAACCTGGATTCTTTCCTCACAAGCGTACTGACCGGGCTGAGAGAGGTCCTTTTTCTTAGTAAGCTCATAGCCTTCACCGAAGAGTATGTCAAGAACTCTGCGGCTGACATGAGCGTGTCTTGCTGATGTTTCAATTAAAACGGGTCTGTTCATTTTAATTTCCTCCGTAATTTACTTGTTTAATTTTTGCCTTTCTATTTTACAACATATTTTCCCGAATTTCAACATTCATACTGTACTTTTTTTATTTTTATGGTAAAATAACTACAGATATTACTTAAGGAGGGAGAAAATATGTACTCTGCCGAATTTGAAAGCATAAAGGATGCTTGTACTCTCTGTAAAAAATGCCCCTTTTACGAGGAAAGACTTAATACGGTTTTCGGTGAAGGAAGCGAAAAAGCAGACATTCTTTTCGTAGGTGACTTTCCCCGCGGCAAGGATGATCTGAAGGGGATGCCCTTTACGGGAAAGGAGGGAGAAATCCTGCGTAAGCTTCTTACCCTCTGCGATATAAGCAACGAAAAGTATTTTCTTACGAATATACTTAAATGCCGTCCCGCTGACGGTGAAAATCCCGAAGTCAGCCATTATGAAAGCTGTATGGATTATCTGCGAAATCAGGTGCGCCACATAAAGCCTAAAATAATCGTATGCCTCGGTGAAGGCCCTGCTAAAAGAATGATCGATCCCTCCTTTGATTCTTTAAAGGATCGGGGCAAATTCATAAAAAAAGGTAAGCTTTTCTTTCTCGCAACCCATCACCCCTCGGAGGTAATCGATAATGAAGACAAACGAATCGAGCTTCTTTCCGATTTTCAGCTACTCCGTGAAACGGCAAAAAAAGGAAATCTGTTATGAAATATAAAATAGATAATTTTTCAAAGGAAAAAGCCTACATCCAGCTTTACCGACAGCTCAGACAGGACATTACCGACGGTATCTTCAAATACGGCTCAAAGCTTCCGTCAAAAAGGCTGTTGGCAGAGGAAGCTGGAGTCAGCGTAATAACCGTAGAACACAGCTACTCTCTTCTCTGCGACGAGGGTTATACCGAGGCAAAAGAGAGAAAGGGCTACTTCGTAATATATAAGGAAAAGGATTTTCTGTCTATAAACGAAAGGAACGAAGAGGAAAAAATTCACGAAAAATCCCTTCACGGCACCGAAAGCATCTT
The DNA here is from genome assembly GCA_017516315.1 of Clostridia bacterium. Lineage (GTDB taxonomy): Bacteria > Bacillota > Clostridia > Oscillospirales > Acutalibacteraceae > UBA6857. The sequence continues at coordinate 40,612 of JAFXDE010000050.1, forward strand.
CCCCTTTTCCGTTCTTTCCAAAACTATGAGAAGGGTTCTTTCCGTATACGGTGAGGACATTTTGGTCAAATCCCCTAATCTCGGCTGTAATGAGCTGAGAAGAGCCATCGCCGATTATCTTTCGCGGAATACGGGCATAATCACCAGACCCGAATGTATCATAATCGGCTCCGGTGCCGAATATCTTTACAGCCTTATCGTTATGCTTCTGGGAAGAGACAGAATTTTCGCTCTCGAGAATCCCTCCTACGAAAAAATCCATAAGGTTTACTCTGCCTGCGAGGTTGAGTGCCGTATGCTTTCTATGGGAAGAGACGGCATAAAAACCGAGGAGCTTGAAGACACCGATGCCGATGTTCTTCATATAACACCCTTTAACAGCTATCCCAGCGGAATTACCGCCACCGCCTCAAAAAGAATGGAGTATCTCTCCTGGGCGAAGGAAAGGAATGCGGTTATAATCGAGGATAACTATGACTCGGAACTGACTGTTTCCACTAAGCACGAGGATACTGTTTTTTCTCTGGACAAAGATGGCTGTGTGATTTATCTTAATACCTTTTCGAAAACCGTAGCTCCCTCTATGAGAGTCGGATATATGATTTTACCCGAAAAAATGCTGCAGGATTTCGAATCGAGACTCGGCTTTTACTCCTGCACGGTGCCCGTTTTCGAGCAGTATGTTCTGAGCGAGCTTATAGAAAAGGGTGACTTCGAAAGACACATAAACAGAACGAGAAGAATCAGAAGAAAGGTTATGGAATAAAGCCCCTATCCGAAGAAAAAAAGAATTCTAATATAAAAAATATAAGCTTACGCCGACATCTCATAAGAAAACTCCTTATGGGACATCGGCGTATTTTTTCCTTTTTGCCGTCGGCGATGCGAGCTGAGGACTAAAACTTAAACAGAATACCCACAGCTGCCGCTATGAGAATAAATACAATGGGATGTATCTTTTTAAATTTCTTTACACCTAAAAAAATCAGTACCGACAGAATAATGCTTTTATAATCCACGGCAGCGAAAAAATCCGCTGACTGCGAAAAAGCATCTGCTGAGAAAAAGGCTATCCTTGCCACACCGAGGCAGGCCGAAGCGATAAGACCGAGAGAAGCGGCACGGAGTCCGTAGAATACCCACTCGACATATTTAGAAGAACGGAACCTTAAAAGCATCTTCGAAATAGCCAGAACTATAATAAGAGCAGGTGCCGTAAGGCCGAGAGGTGCTATCAATGCGCCTAAAAATCCGCCTGCCGTACCAGCGAAGCCTTCACCTGTCTGAAAGCCTACATAGGTCGCCATATTGATACCGATAGGCCCGGGCGTTGACTCGGAAATTGCTATCATATTGGAAATGTCCGTCTGCGTAAACCAGCCGGTCACCTCAGCCATTTCCGTAAGGAAGGGAAGAGTCGCCAGACCTCCGCCGACAGAGAAAAGTCCTACGAAAAAAAATCGGAAGAACAGCTCAAAAAATATCATTTTTCTTCTCCTCCCTTCATTTTCTTCGCCTTAATCATATTTATTCCGAGAGAAATAAATGCCACAGCTATTATAAAAAGCACGGGAGAAATATCCGTAAAGAAGGAAAGAAGCGCTACGAGAACGAAAATGACAGCAGTTATTTTGTCCACTATGCTCTTTTTGGAAAGCTTGATTACGGAAGAGAGGATAAGCGCTACTACCGCTGCCCTGATACCGTTAAAGGCATGAGTAACCGCTTCGATATCCTGAAAGCCGCTGACAAATGCAGCTATAATCATAATAATTATTATCGAAGGAGTGATTACGCCTAAGGTAGCAAAAAGCGCTCCCCAAAAGCCCTTAAGCTTCGTACCGATAAAGGTGGCCACATTGACGGCAATAATACCCGGGGTACACTGACCGATGGCATAATAATCCATCAGCTCATCCTGAGTCGCCCATTTACGCTTATCCACTATTTCTTTCTGAAGCATCGGAAGCATAGCATAGCCGCCGCCGAAGGTAAAGCCGCCTATACGGGCGAAGATATAAAACAAATCCAAAAGAAGCTTCATTTTGTCCTCCTTTACTCGTCAAAAAAGGGCTGAAAACAGCCCCTAATAATTATATATGAGTTTTGCTGTGCTTTTTAAAGAAAGCGAGCATAGCGTCGATGTTTTCCGCCGCCGGCTCAGATTCGGGATAAAGAATGGAGAAAACGTGAGGAAGAGCCTTGCCCTGACGCTCACCGAAGTTCATCATTTCTACCTCTACTCCTTTTTTTCTGAAGTCCTCTGCAGCACGGATAACCTGCTTCATAGCGAGAGTGTCACCCGTAGAGGTAACCATAAATGTAGGTATCATTTCGCCGAGCTCAAGCACCTTGTCGATATTGACATAGGGGGCCCATTTTTCTTTTTTATATTTATTTCCGCCGAGCATAATTTTAGTGTAGAAGGAGATAGGTGTGCCGTCATCCATATATGCTACGGCTGAGGTAAGTCCTACTGCATCGAACTTAAGAGAAAAATCGGGAACAGAGAAAAGCTCCCTCATTTTTTCACTTTGGGAAAGCATGGCAGTAAAGGCAGCAAGCATACCGCCTGCCGAGTCGCCCGTAAGACAGATACTGCTTCTGTCGCAGGGGAAGGAGTCTAAATTATCATTTATCCATTTAAGTGCAGCCGCTACATCGCGAAGCTGCTCATCAGCAGTAACCTCCGGATAAAGACGGTAGCTCATATTAAAAACCACATTACCTCTTTTGGCAAGAGTAAGACAGTAGTTTTTGTTAAGCTCCTTATCACCGTACATCCAGCCTCCGCCGTGAACATCGATAATCACGGGAAGCTTTCCCTCGGTATTTTCGGGATAGTATACATCGATAAGGTGATGCTTGTGTCCGTCGGGGAGATAAGGGTGGTTATTGCTTTCATAAACACCCTCGGGGAAATGAAGAGTAGCTATTCTGTTATTATCCATTCTTTCGGTGTTTTTCCAGAAAAGCTTAAGGACAGGATCCAAAAACATACTCATACTCTCCTTTTACATAAAGTCGGAATCATTTAATTACATAGCCGGAGGTGTCATACCGCCGCCACTCTGCGCCATAGCCTGAGCGAACATACCGGGCTTCTTTTCCTTTTTAGGCTTATATGCAGGAGGATTCTCGAGAAGCTTTCTTGCCTTCTTTGACTTGGCGAGAAGCTTATTGACCTCGATTACGGGAGGAGCCATAGTTGTACTCATATAATCCACGCAGCGTGCGAGAAGAATCTGGTCATTATTAAGAGAACCGAGAATAGTTACGGCGATAACGTCCTGAACCTCGCTTGTGCCGTCCTCATAAATTTCGTTGAGAACCTGGAAAAGCTTTTTCATAGTCTGGGGATCGTTTGCCTTTATAGCATCGATAACCTTGGCTGTGCCGTAATCATCGAAGAACTTTTCAGCTAAAAACTCACCGTATACGGCAAGATTATCCTTATAGTAGGGACGAAGCTCGGGGAAAACGAGGCAAAGCTTGCTTGTGAGTGTGTTCGGGTCATAGAAAGAGCCGTGCTTTACCGCAGCCTTTGAAACAGTCTGAGTGGCCTTCTGCTGTACAGCCTTTTTGGGAGCAACGGTCTTCTTGGAATATTTGCTGTGAAGAGTGTCATTAAGCTCGTTTACCACATATTTTACATCTCTGCTGTCAGCCTCCTCGCCGAGAAGAGAGGCAGAAAGCTTTTTAGGTGTTTCTTCGGGTGCTTCGATATCCTCACCTGCATAAAGAATAACCTTTCCGTCCTCATAGCTTACTGCGATAACACCCTTTTCACCGGTATATCTTGCAGTAATTTTTTCGTCAGCCTCGGTAATGAATTCACCGTTTTCGTTTTTGTAAGCACTGAAGCCGAGATTTGTAAGCTCCTGACCGATTCCGTCAAGAATACTTCTGAAATTTTCATTGATAGCCATTTCAGGATAACTCCTTTTCATAAATCACAAAGTGAATTTTATATTTTTATACATTATGAAAGTATAACACAAAATAAAGAAAGTGTCAACTGCGCGACAGGCCTATAAGCATATTTTTCTTTTCTGCCCCTAAAGCTTTTTATTTGAAATAAGCATCCTATATCAGCCTTTCCGAAAAACGAAATCCGTCATAAAGTCCACAGACCCTTACAACGGATTTTATTACATTTTTATTTAAAAGGAAAAAGCTTTCTGAATTTCTTCTGCCATACACGGAGATAGACCGTAATTATTCTCGTAGTAGCTACATCGAAAAGAATGAATGCGATGTTTCCGAGACCGAGCATCAGAGGAAGCATATACTTAGCCAAAAAGCCTGTCTCGCCCTCGATACCCATAAGCTCATCGAAGGGCATACCGAGTATTTTTACTAATATGGCATAAGAAGCTATAATTGCTGCATTGAAAACAGCGAACTTGATAATATATTCGGGTATTTTCGGAAGCCTGCTTTCGAGAATAGCTTTAAGTATGGGATAATAGCCGAAAAATGCCGCATATAATATAGCCGCTTCCTTATTCGGTACAAGCATAAGCGAAAGCACACTTACCGCCGCATAAATACCGAATGCCCACTTTTTACCAAGCTCTACCACACTGAACATAATCAGCATACCCGCAAAGGCAGGAAGAGCATAAACGAACAGTTCAAGTGCAGTAGGCATAAGAATCACCACAGACAATGCCGTTATCATTCCGCCTATGGCGGTTTTTCCACTCTGACTCATCCTATCACCTCAGCAGCAGGGAATAAGGTCTCCGCCCATACACTCACAGCAGCAATCGGCACATATAAGGCCCTGACAGATATCACAGCCGTCACAGTTATCGCCTGAACGGTGGCCGCCTCTTCCCTGAGCAGTACGGAAGCCGCCGCTTCTCTGCTGATTCATATTTTCATAGGCGTGACGGTATTCGGCATTTGAGGGGTCCATTTTATAGGCCATAGAAAAATAGGTGTATGCCTGGTCAGTCCAGCCGCGCTTATAATTAATCTGCCCCTTAAGGTAATACCACTGTGCATCACGGAAGCTTCTGTCCATTCTTTCGAGAGCCTCCTCGGCCTCCTGAAGCTTATTCCTTTGCATCAGATCTCTTACCTGCTGATAGGTGCTATAGCTGTACTGACTGCTGTAGCCGGGTCCGGAATAGGATGAATCGCTTCTGTTACCCGAGATAATAGCATCGTAAGCCTCATTGATTTCCTGCATTTTCTTATTGGCATTTTCAGCTAAAGGACTGTCGATAAAGCGGTCGGGATGGTATTTTTTCGCAAGCTCTCTGTAGGCTGCCTTTACCTGCTCCTGAGTAGCGCTTCTGGGTACTCCCAGCACTTCGTAAGGATCTCTCATTTTTTCACTTTTCCTTTCAGTATTTCATTCATAGTGTTTTCAGTTCCCTCATAGATTATGTTTTCCATAACGGGAGAAAGACTTTTATTTTCAGCTTTTCCGTAAGCCTCACCTACCATGGCAAGACACATATTAAGACTCATTTTTATTTCTTCTCTTACCTGCCCGTCAGGTGTCGAGTCAAGATTATATTTTTTTACAAATACATTATAATTTTTCTTTTTTATATCCTTTTCGATGTCATCGAGAGCATCACAAAGGTAAACGAATTTACCTGTTCCGTAACCGAAGCGGTAAATGTTTTCATTACCGAAGCCTAAATCGAGAAGCCTTCCCAGAGCATCGGCCGAGCAGTGAGCCGCCCTGTCCGGAGAGTCCGTACCGCTTTTTTCCGTAGCAGACTGCTCCTCCATCGCTTTTTCTATTATCAGCGCCGCCTCTTTGTAAAGCTTTTTCGCTTTTTTGTACTTAATCAGAGCATAGGGTAGCACAAGGTACATAATCAGTTTTCTGAGTAAAGAGCCGTCTGATATATTATCCCTTACCTTGAAGTAAAACATCATCATCGAAACAGCGGCAGAATACCTGAGTTCCTCCTCACCGTTCTGACAGTAATTACATTTTTTAGAGGGATTGTAGGGACATCTTCCACTCCTGAAGGATGGAATTTTTCCGCCGAAGGATAATCTTGCCAAAGCGAAAAAGGTAAGGTCGTAGCTCAGAGTAAGCGCAGACAGCATACCGAAGCTTTTACGCATACTCCTGCAAAGAGAGCAGTAAATACCGCGGTAGGCCTCATATTCCTTTACCTTCATTTCGGGCTTGTTCACCCTTACATAACCGAACATCTTTTTCCCTCTCGAATTAACCTTTAAAGATTATTATACACTAAAATTAAAATATTGTAAACCATATTATGCGCTTAACTTTAAAATTAAATAAGGTTGATTATTTTTATTTTATATATTATAATGATATCAAAGAAAATTAAAGTGAGGTTAACATTATGTCAATTACAAAAAAAGAAGCCTACTTCCTTTCCTCTACGGGAATAAATAAAATCCGCACCTGTATCTGGCAGAAGGATGATACAGAATATAAGGGCGTTTTCCAGATCGCTCACGGCGTCAGCGAGCATATCGACCGCTATGACGGATTTGCACGCTTTTTGGCAGAGGAAGGCTATGTGGTATGCGGTAACGACCATCTCGGCCACGGCAAAAGCGTAGATTCCTCCGATGATTTCGGCTTCTTCGCAGAGGAAGACGGCGACAACCGTATGATCGATGATATGCATATTCTTTACTCTATTATGCACAAAAGATATCCTAAGCTTCCCTACTATCTTTTCGGCCACAGCATGGGCTCCTTCTGTGCGAGAGTTTACGCTTCTGCCTTCGGAAACGAGCTTTCAGGTCTCGTCATCTGCGGTACGGGTGATATGCCTCAGGCTATGGCTGTGCTTGAAGAGCCCGTTAAGCTTCTTTGTAAAAAGCTCGGCGCAAGAGCTACCATCCCCGCTTCTCTTCTCGATAAGGTAAGCACCATCGGTATCAGCGGTGCCGAAACTCCAAAGGACTGGCTCAGCTGTAATAAGGAAAATGTTATGGCTTATATAAACGATCCTCTCTGCGGAAACGATATGAAGCTCGGCGGTGTCAGAGATATTCTCTCCCTTGCTAACACCTGCAGCAGTGCTGACTGGGCCTCCTGTCTTCCCACAGAGCTTCCCGTTCTCGTTATTTCCGGAGCAAAGGACCCCATCGGACTTAACGGCAAGGGCGTAATCGCTGTCTGCGATAAGCTCGAAGAAGCAGGAATAGAGCCGAAGGTTATCCTCTATCCCGGTATGAGACACGAAATCCTCAACGAGGATGAAAAAGAAAAGGTTTATGCCGATATCCTCGACTGGCTTAATGCTATCTGATTACATCTACGGAGGAAATATTTATGAAAGCAAAGAAATTTTTATCCCTTGCTATGACTGTTCTGATGCTTACGGGAATTTTATCTGCCGTATCCTTCGCCAAAGAGCCTCTTGCTCTCGAGGCAGGTCTTGACGAGCTCTGCGAACAGTTCGAAAAGGGTAAAGGCCCCGAAGCTGACGGCTACTCTATCGACTACCGCTACTTTTCACCCGTAAAGGAAGACGATACCACGAAATATCCTCTCGTTGTCTGGCTTCACGGTATGGGTGACGGCGAATACGAGGGCAAGCAGTTAACCGAACAGGAAATCGCTCTCTGGTCAAGCGCCGAATATCAGAGCCGTTTTAAAAATTCGGGCGGTGCCTTTATCATCGCTCCCCGTTCCGTCGAGGAGGAGGAGCTTTACTGGGACGACTGCCTTATTTATCCTCTCCGTGCCGCCCTCGACGATTTCATCGAACAGCACAGAGAAAATATCGATGTAAGCCGAATTTATGTAGGCGGTTATTCCATGGGCGGTAAGATGACTCTTAAAATGGCTGTAGCTTATCCTGAATTTTTCGCAGCCGCCTTCCCTATCTGTCCTGCCTGGGCTCCCGACAAAGAGGCTGCCGCCAGACTTAAGGATATGCCCCTGTGGCTTACCTCGGGAAAAACAGACCCACTCGTAAGCTATTCCTGTCTGGTTATGCCTACCTGGAGAAACATCCTTTCACAAAGTAACGTACCCGACCTTTGCCGTTTATCCTCTCTTTCAGTCACCGCAGATGAAAAGGGTATCCCCTTTTTAAGCGCACATTTCTCCTGGATAGCCGTAAACCACGATATGTTCTCTCATAAAAACGGAGATTATCCCTTTATGACTACCGTAAACGGTAACGGCGAGGAGCTTACACTCACCTACCCCGACGGTATGATAAGCTGGCTTTCATCCTTCAGCGGAAGCTATGACGGTACTCCTGCCGATGACAGCGGAAACCCCGAAGCTACTAACCCGAGCGCTCATATTTCCTTCTTCGAGGCAATTAAGCTATGGTTATGTGAGCTTTTAGAAATGATAAAAGGAATGTTTAAATAATTTTTTCTGCATAAAATGAGAAGCTGTTGCAGTAAGATGCAGAAGGCCTATGATTATACTCCGAGAGGGCGAAAAAACGTCTAAAAAAGCAAAAATTTATTATATGCAACACCATATTATTCTATATAACAATTAAAACAGGTGTGTTTCAGAAGTAACTTAAACACACCTGTTTTTTGTTTTGATTTTTGGGTCTGCGCTTAGTGCAACAGACCCTTTTTCACATATTCAGATTATATTTCCCTAATCAGTCCGGATAGCCGTTAGGATTCTGACTCTGCCATCTCCAGGAGTCGGCACACATTTCGTCGATGCCTCTTTCAGCCTTCCAGCCGAGCTCCTCATAGGCCTTGGTGGGATCGGAGTAGCATACAGCTACATCACCGGGACGGCGGTCTACGATTTTATAATTAATCTTTACACCGCTTGCCTTTTCGAAAGCCTTGACTACATCGAGAACGCTGTAGCCTGTACCTGTACCAAGGTTGTAAACATCGAGGCCGCTTTTACCGAGAACTCTCTGAAGAGCCTTTACATGGCCTGCAGCAAGGTCAACTACATGGATATAGTCTCTTACGCCTGTACCGTCATGGGTATCGTAGTCAGAGCCGAAAACACTGAGACACTCTCTTTTTCCGATAGCAACCTGAGTGATGAAGGGCATAAGATTATTGGGAATACCGTTGGGATCTTCACCGATTCTTCCGCTTTCGTGAGCACCGATAGGATTGAAATAACGGAGAAGACAGATAGACCATTCCTTATCAGATTTGAAGAGGTCGGAAAGGATAATTTCTATCATAAACTTTGTAGTGCCGTAGGGGTTGGTGGTGCCGCCCGTAGGCATAGACTCCTTAAGAGGAGAAACATTATTACTGCCGTAAACTGTAGCAGAAGAGCTGAAAACGATTTTCTTACAGCCGTTCTTTCTCATAACATCACAGAGAACAAGAGTACCTGCAATATTGTTATCATAATATTCGAGGGGCTTCTGACAGCTTTCGCCTACAGCCTTAAGACCTGCAAAATGGATAACTGCGTCGATTTTTTCTTCCTTGAAGATTTTATCAAGACCCTTTTCATCTCTGATGTCGCACTCATAGAATGTGACAGGCTTACCGCTGAGATCAGCAGTTCTTTTAAGAGCTTCTCTCTTGCTGTTGTAGAAATTGTCCACTACGACTACATCATAGCCTGCCTTGATGAGTTCGATACATGTGTGTGAGCCGATATATCCGGCGCCGCCTGTAACAAGAATTGACATATTCCTTCACCTCGTTTATAATATAAAAAGATTTACCCTATAAGTATACAACAAAAAAATTCAACTTTCAATAGTTTTAAGATAAGGAGAATGATTTTATGGAAAATTTATCAGATATTTCCGTTATCAGAGGAGTAATGGAAAGACACGGCTTTAATTTCTCCAAGGCTCTCGGACAAAACTTTCTCATCAATCCTACCGTGTGTCCCCGAATGGCTGAAATGTGCGGTGCCGACGAAAACACAGGTGTTATCGAGGTAGGTGCAGGTGTAGGTGTTCTCACCGCAGAATTAGCCAAAAGAGCAAAAAAGGTAGTTTGTATCGAGCTGGATACGAGGCTTCTCCCCGTCCTCGACGAAACCCTCGCAGAATTTGATAATATCGAGATTATAAATGCCGATGTTATGAAAACTGATCTCCGTGCGCTCATCGAAGAAAAATTCAGTGGTATGAAGGTAGTAGTCTGCGCCAACCTCCCCTACTACATCACCTCTCCCGTTATCACTCTGCTCCTCGAAAGCAATCTGCCGATAAAAGCGGTTACGGTTATGATTCAGAAAGAGGCAGCCGACAGACTCTGTACACCCGTAGGCTCGAGAGATTCGGGTGCCATCACTGTATGCACGAACTATTATGCAGTACCCGAAACCCTCTTTCATGTGTCAAGAGGCTCCTTTATGCCCGCACCGAATGTAGACAGCACCGTTATCAGACTTAATATAAGAAAAGAGCCTGCCGTTTCCGTCAGCGATGAAAAGAAATTTTTCAAAATGGTAAAGGCCGCCTTTGCGCAGAGAAGAAAGACAGCCGTAAACTCCATAGCAAGCGGGATGTCACTTCCTAAGGATAAGGTAGCCGAGGCTATCACAGCCGCAGGTCTCGATGTAAATGTAAGAGCAGAAAAGCTCTCTATGGAAGAGCTGGCCGATATTTGCGAAAAGCTCTGAAATCCGTAATATAAAAGTCAAAACAGCAGATTCCTTTCGTAAATAAAGAATAGCATCCCGTCAGATAAAACGGATATACCACGGGGCGGAATAAAGAATTCCGCCTTTTTCTCTATCAGAATGTATAAAAATATGAAATATTCCGTAAAGTATAAAACCTTTACAGCAAAAGCAGTGCTGTAAAGGTTTTTTCTTTACTATGTGGAAAACGCGGTTGAAAATGTTAAACTCCGCAAATAAAGCTACCGTAAATCCTGTTAAAAGGACTTTAAACTGTGAAAAACTGTAAAGTTTTCAACTTTACTGACAGAGTTTTCCACATTTTTGTTGAAAACTTATGAGGATTATTCATTATACATTATTTTTTGTATATACAAAAGCACGAATTAATATTCTCTGGCTATTCTGGCGAAGCGATAGTCATTTTCGTAGCTGATAGTACCCGATGAACGGTAAATGCTGAGCACCAGACCGATGGCTAAATATACACAAACCGTCGAAGATCCGCCTGCACTTATAAAAGGAAGAGTAATACCGATAACAGGCAAAAGTCTCGTACACATACCGATATTGATAACAGCCTGCGCCATAAGCATAAAGGCTACGCCGTAGCACATCATTTCAGCGGCGAAATTTTTAGAGCGTCTACCTACGGCTACTATTCTGATAGCGAGTAAAAGGAAGAGACTCAGAAGGATAAGAGCGCCGATAAAGCCGAACTCCTCGCATATAGCCGAGAATATCATATCGTTCTGCTTTTCGGGTAAAAGAGTGCTTTGGGTAAGCTCACCCTTGTAAATTCCCATACCCGTAAAGCCGCCGTTCTGTATTGCCTTGAGTGCCTGGTTCTGCTGATAGATTTCAGTAGGATAAGCCTCGGGATTAAACAGGGCAAGAATACGGTTACGCTGAATATTATCGAAAACCTTAAGCCAGATTACGGGCGAGGCAGCAGCGATAACGAGAGCGCCTGCAGGGAAATATGCCCAATGAACACCGGAAACGAGCATCATTCCTACGAACATAAGACAGAAGATAAGAGCAGAGCCCATATCACCTGTAGCTATGACCAGAACTATGGGAATCATAGCGTGAACACAGAGAAAAAAGACGGTCTTAAGTGAGGAGATATCATTTTTTACCTTGCTTAAATGAAAGGAGAAGGTAACGATGAAGCCTATCTTTACTATTTCCGAGGGCTGAAAGTAAAGCTGTCCGGGAAGCTTCAGCCAGGAGATAGCATCGCTTCGTCCGTCAGGCGAAACACCGATAGCGAAAAGTGACAGCATAAGTCCGATTCCTGCCACACCGATAAGAGGCCACAGCTTTAAAATAATATCATAATCTATGACCGATATGATAAATGCCGCCACTATGCCCAGGCAAAAGGCAAGTATCATAACTCTAGTGTCACGGGAAATAAATGTACCTGCATCGGCATCAAAGGTAGCACTGCTTACAGCTACTGTACCAAAAACCGAAAGTGCCGTACAGAGAAAGAACGTTATCAGATCCGTTCCCTTTAAAAAGTTTTTAAGGGTTTTAAGCATTTTTCAGTTCCCCTTTTTTAGCTTTAAGCTCCCTTTCCGCCTGAGGAAGACGGAGATAGGTGGGCATAAGCTCCGCACCCGAAAGAAGCTTGTCCTCGCTGAAATTCTTTTCAGCTGTAAAAGCGACAGAGGAGCCCTTCTGATAAACACAGGCTGCTCCTGCCTTTTTATAGCCTAAAGCTCTGTGACATATCTCTGCACCGTCACCGACGAAGATGATTTCTCCGCCGTAGCTTTTCAGTATTTCACCGAGGTCGTCGATTTTAAGAGCCGAGTCCTCCATAAGTCTTGTCACCGTACCGCCCTCATTTTTAAACAGAGCACAGTAAACCTGCTGACAGCGTGCATCCATAACGGAAACAGCCACACAGTCTCTGTCGGAAAGATTATAGGCGAGAGCCTCCAAGGTAGAGACAGACATCGCCTTTTTATTAAGACCGTCGCACAGACCCTTGACCGCCGCTACACCGATTCTTACACCCGTAAATGATCCGGGCCCCACACTGCAGGCGAAAAAGTCGATGTCATTAAGCTCTATTTCTGCATTTTTGAGGGTGCTGTCAATCATAGGAAGAAGGGTACGGGAATGGGTAAGACCCGTGTTTACGGAGCTTTCACTCAGCACCTTACCGTTTTCCGTAACGGCCACAGAGGCGCATACTGCGCTGGTATCAACAGCTAAAATTTTCATCACATTCCACTCCTTCCACCTTTATAATCCTGCTGTTTTCGTCGTCGTATTTTTCTATGGTAACTCTGACCGTAGAGTCGGGCAGAGCGTTTTCGATGTTTTCACTCCACTCCACGGCTAAGATTGCTCCCATATCGAGATAATCGAAAAAGCCGCTGGAGTAAAGGTCATCCCAGCTCTCAACCTTATACATATCAAAATGCACTAAAGGAGGCTTTCCGCCGTAGTCATTCACTATGGCGAAGGTAGGACTCGAAACGTGGCAGTCGATTCCCATTCCTCGGGCAAGACCTCGGGTGAAGGCTGTTTTACCCATACCGAGACCGCCGAAAAAGGCTACCACGGTGCCGCCCTTGAGATGCTTTGCCAAACGGGAGGCAAGCTCCTCCGTTTCTTCTGTGCTGTGAGTTATGCGGGTAATCACGCTTTCACCTTCTTTACGAAAATAATTTACATAATATAATACCACGAAAAGAGAATGAGGTCAAGAGAGAAAAGAGGCCAATCCCATATCTTAAATTTTTCTTACATCTCCCCTTTTTCTGTTGTAAAAAAATGCCTCATAAGCTAAAATGAAAGAGTAAAGGAGCTGATTTAAATGAAGAAGGAAAAGATTAAAAAGTCATTATCGGTTATTCTGTTTACCGCCGCCTATGCCTTCGGTGCTTTAGTGCTGATGAGCGAATTTTACGACGAATATCTTCTCTGGTTTATCTTTTCTGCGGTAATGTACATAGGGGAAATAATTATTTCCAAATTTACGAGGGTCAGTCCCTTCATCTTTTTCTTCTGTGTTCTGTTTTTGTCTCTCGTTGCAATTGTATGTGACCTGATTTATCCTAATAATTATTTTTTACTTATTACCTATGCCCTTGTCTTTCTTGCCTTCAGAGCAGGATTTTTGCTCATTGATTTCATAAGAACAAAGAAATACAAGCTTATTCCTCTTTCACTCTTGCTGTGTATCTGCTTCTTTTTCGTTTCCTCAAACACAGAAATCCTGTACCGGGAATATAAGGAATTAGTTGTAGGCACTGCTGACCGCACCTCCTCCTGGGGCGCCATAAATCAGATAATTGAAAAGCAGGAGGGTTGGAAGCAAATAGTAGAGAATTCACACTTCACACTCGGAGAAATAGCCGAAGAAACCGATGAGGACGGATGGGTCAGGCAGTACAGTATCGGAAAAACCTACCCCGAAATCGACGGCTCGACCGTCTGCGTACCTATGGCTATAGAATTTGCACGGCAGCATATCGGCTTTAACGATGAAGCTGTCTATGATTTCGTGGATTTTTCCACTACGCACTATGCCTATGAAAATCTCATAACAGCCGCTGAGCTTTACGGTGCCTTCACATATAACGGCAGATATATGACCGATTATAAAAGAGACTCCGTTGACTTAGTCATAGCCACCCATCCATCTGAGGAGGAGCTGAAAATGGCAGAGGATGCAGGTATAGAGTTAATTCTCGAGCCCGTCTGCTACGATGCCTTCGTTTTCATCACCCATAAGGACAACCCCGTGGAAAGCCTTACCGTTCAGCAGGTAAAGGACATCTACTCAGGCAAGATTAAAAACTGGAAGGATGTAGGCGGCAACAACGAAAAAATACGAGCATTCCAGAGAGAAAAGAATTCGGGCAGTCAGACGGCTATGGAGAGACTGATTATGGGCGGTGCAGGTATGATTGACCCCATCGAAATCAAGGTAATAGAGGGAATGGGTGCATTAGTGGATGCGGTAGCAGAATATGAAAACCAAACCGCAAGCCTCGGCTACACCTACCGCTACTACATCGATAACCTTTACAAAAACGATGAAATCAAAGCTATAGCCATAGAGGGCATTTACCCCACCGACGAAAACATAAGAAACGGAAGCTATCCCTACACCACAAACTACTACGGTGTTATCAGAAAGGAAGACGAAGCAGGAAGAGCCGGTCAGTTCCTTAAATGGATTTTATCCGAAGAAGGTCAGAAGTGCGTCGGTCAGGCAGGATATATAACTATGAAATAAACAAGTACAATCAGGGGAGCAATTTAACTGTCCCCTGATTTTATTCTCATCTTGCTTTTTATGTTTTTTAGGAATATAATGGAGAAAGAAACAAAAAAGGAAGTGTGACTATGAACAGAAAAATCATACAAGCCTTCACTGCCGCTTTTTCCGTACTGCTTATCGCTCTTTGCCTTTCGGTAAGCGTAACAGCGGCAAAGGGTACCGTAGGAACAGTCTCCAAGCTTAAGGCTACCGCCACCTCCTCCACGGCAACACTCAAATGGAGCAAGGCGAAAAACGCCAAGGGCTATCAGATTTCCGTAAAAAGCGGTAAGAAATGGAAAACCGTAGCTACGGTTACATCCACCACCTGTAAAATAGACTCTCTTAAAGCGGGTAAAAAGTACACCTACCGTGTCAAGGCCTACGGCAAAAACGGCAAGAAAAAGGTATGGGCAAAAAAGGCGAAGGACATTTCAGTTCTGACAGCACCGAAAAAGGTAAGCTCTCTCAAAGGAAGTATCAGCGGTAAAACCGCTACCCTGAAATGGAAAAAGACTACCGGTGCCACAGGATACATAATTTATCGGTATAATTCGAAAAAAAAGAATTGGGTGGAACTTAAAAAGACCACCTCACTCAAAACAACAATCAAAAACCTCGAATCAGGTAAAACCTATAAATTTGCCGTTAAAGCTTACTGTAAAAAAGAGAAAACGACCACTCTTTCCACCATTTATTCAAAAGCAACCGTTACAGTTAATCCTGATAATGTTTCTTCCCTTAAAATTACAGAAAAAACCGACAGCAGTATTTCTATAAGCTGGGCAAAAGCAAAAGGCGCTTCTGCTTATGCTGTTTATAAATACGATACCGCCAAAGGCAAATGGGTAACACTTATAAGTAACACAAAAAACACAACCGCCACCATAAATAAACTTTCAGCAGACACCTCTTATATTTTCTCTGTAAGAGCAATTGAGAAGGTAAGCAATAAGACTTATTACAGCAGTAAGTATATCCTTGTTTCAGGCTCTACAGAAAACAAGATTGTGACCACAGAATCCGAATCAACAGTAACTAGTGATAAAACGGCTGAACCTGTCAAGCTTATTGTAAACTCTACTAGCTACGGTGATAGTATAATTTATATTGAGATTGACCCGTCTAACTGGAACGGAAATTTCGTAAGCGCAAGTCAGAATATTACTCTTAAAGTTAACGGAACCGCTCTTGCCACCACAGCAACCTGTACCGTTCCTTCAAATAAAACGGGCAGTGTTTACGAAATACAAATAGAAGTTCCCGAAAAGTCTGTAAAACCAGGAGATATGATTTCATTCACCATTCCAACAGGTATTGTAAAAAACCAAGCAGGTTCACAGTACAATTTAAGTTACAACTCATCCGTAACAGTATAACAATTCATCCGCACCCGTCAGGACTCCCCTCCCGACGGGGATTTTTCTGTCTTGCCTCACAAAAAAAGAGAACAGTCTTAACTGTCCTCTCATCTATTATTTATATTCACTTATACTGATAATCTTTTTTACATCCTTTAATTCCGTTTCATCATCTGCAGCTACGGCGGCTAATGCAAAAGCTACCATCATCACAGCCGTCAGAAGCAGTGAAATTATTCTTCTCGGTCTGTTCATTATACACCTCCTGTTTTCTGCTTTCACTAATGATAATACTACTTTTTCTCCTTCCGTCAAGGCAAGACAGATAATATTAACTTTTTATTTATCTTTCTGTAATAAGAACGGAGAAATTTTTTTCATTTTATCTGTCATAATCTTCCTTAAACTTATTGCAAATTTTTATATATTATAGTATACTGTTTGAGTATGTAAATTGGTATCGTGTTTTTTATGGTACCTAAAAAATCTACGGAGGAAAAGAACTATGGCAGAAATCGAAAAAAGCAACAGTTTTATCGACATGGAACACGAAGTTCTGAAGTTCTGGGAAGATAACGATTGCTACAATAAGCGTACAGAAAAAAATAAAGACAAACCCCGCTTCCGTTTCATCGACGGGCCTATCACAGCAAATAACCCTATGGGTATCCACCACGCATGGGGACGCACCCTTAAGGATACCTTTATCAGATATAAGTCAATGAGAGGCTACTCCTGCCGCTGTCAGAACGGCTTCGACAGCCAGGGACTCTGGGTTGAGGTAGGCGTAGAAAAGGAGCTCGGCTTCGAATCAAAGAAGGATATCGAGGATTACGGTATCGACAAATTTACAAAGAACTGCGTTGACCGTGTAAAGCAGTATTCGGGCGTTATCACCGAGCAGTCAAAAAGACTCGGCCAGTGGATGCAGTGGGATAATTCATACTACACAAACACAGACCTCAACATCACCAGCATCTGGCACTTCCTTAAGACTTGCGACGAAAACGGCTGGATTAAGAGAGAATACAAGCCTATGCCCTGGTGTCCCCGCTGCGGTACATCACTTTCAGAGCACGAAATGACAGGTTCTTATAAGACCGTTACTCATAACTCTGTTTTCTTCAAGCTTCCCATCGAGGGTACAGACAGCAAAATCATCGTCTGGACCACTACTCCCTGGACCCTTTCTTCTAACGTAGCACTTGCAGTTAACCCTGAAATTGACTATGTCGAGGTTAAGGTAAAGAGTGACGAGAAAACTCTCATCCTCGCTAAAAATGCTATCAAATATCTCGGCGACGATAAGCTCGAGGTTCTCCGTATGTTCAAGGGTGAAGAGCTTGTAGGTAAAAAGTATGACACCTGCTTCCCCGAATTAGAGGCTCAGCAGGGCTTCGAGCATAAGATTGTAGCCTGGGAGGATGTAGACGCCGAAGAAGGTACAGGTGTAGTTCACATCGCACCCGGCTGCGGTGCAGAGGATAACGAGCTCGGTAAGAGACTCGGCCTTCCCGAAATTATGCCCGTAGACGATATGGGTATCTTCCTCAAGGGCTTCGGCTTCTTTACAGGTAAGAACTCAAAAACTATCGCTGATGAGGTATTCGAAGAGCTCAAAAAGAGAGACAAGCTCTATCTCGTTAAACCTCACGAACACAGCTACCCCGTATGCTGGAGATGTAAGGAGGAGCTTATCTACAGACTCGTTCCCTCCTGGTTCATCGAAACGAGCGAGCTTAAGCCCCGACTTATCAGAAACGCAATGAGCGTTAAGTGGGAGCCTGAATCAAACGGCAAAAGAATGCTTGACTGGCTCAACAATATGGGCAACTGGAATATTTCCCGTAAGAGATATTACGGTATGCCTCTCCCCTTCTATGTATGTGAGGATTGCGGTAATGTTCATGTAGTAGGCTCTATCGACGAGCTTAAGAAATTAGCTGTTGATCCTGCTAAGGTTGATGCTCTTCCCGAGCTTCACAGACCCTGGATCGACGAAGCAGAAATCAAATGCCCCAAGTGCGGCAAAAATGTAAAGAGAATTACCGATGTCGGTGACGTATGGCTCGACGCCGGTATCGTTCCCTTCTCAACCACAGGCTATTTCACCGACAAGGAAGAATGGAAAAAGAACTTCCCTGCAGAGTGGGTTGTTGAAATGCGCGAGCAGGTTCGTCTCTGGTTCTACTCTCTTCTCTTTATGAGTACCGTTCTCGAGGACAGAGCTCCCTACGAAAGAGTTCTCTGCCATTCAAGCGTTGTTCAGGAAAGCGGTGAGAAATTCTCAAAGACAGGCTTTATGATCCGCTTCGACGAGGCAGCAGAAAAAATCGGTGCCGACACTGTCCGTTATCTCTATGCAGGCGGCCCCGTAGCCAACGATGTACGCTTCGGCTTCAATCTTGGCGACGAAGCAAGAAGAAAGCTTCTCTCCTTCTGGAACATCTACACCTTCTTTGAAACCTACGCCCGTATCGACAAGCCTAACTTCGAAGGCTACACTCCCGATAAGAGCAAAATGACAGTAACAGACAAATGGCTCGTAGTAAGAACCAATGACTTCATCAAAAAGGCAACTGCCCAGATGGATGACTACAAGGCATACAATGTTATCAAGGACTTTGAAATCTTCGTTGACGATATCTCCAATTGGTACATCAGAACTAACCGCCGCCGCTTCTGGAAGACAGGCGACGAGAGTGACAAGATGATCGCCTACTGGACACTCTTCAACGCTCTCAATACCTGCGTGAAGGTAATGGCTCCCATCATTCCCTTTATGACAGAAAGCATCTGGCAGAACCTCACAAGACGCGTTCTTCCCTCCAGCGAGCTTTCAGTTCACCTCAGCGACTGGCCTACAGTTTTAGAGGGCTTCGAGGATGACGGCATCATCGCTGACACAGCCTTTGCCCGTGATGTTATCGCTGTAGCTCTTAAGCTTCGTAACGAGCATCAGATCAAGGTAAGACAGCCTCTCAGCAAGCTCTTTGTTTGCGCTGAAGCAAATAAGACAGATAAAATCAAGGTTTACGAAAAGAATATTCTCGACGAGCTTAACATCAAAGCTCTCGAATACATCACCGACAGCAGTGTTCTCGAGGATAACTACCTTATGGTTAACTTCAAGGTTGCAGGTGCTGTTCTCAAGCAGAATGTAAACAAAATGAAGCAGGCTCTCGAAGCTGCTACCAAGGAAGAAATGACTGAATACACTGCTAAGGTCAAGGCAGGCGAAAAGGTACTCGTCAAAGGCTTCGACGAAGAATATGACGGCGGTATCTTCACCGTAATGTCAAAGACCAAGGACGGTATCGTTTCCGCTGAGGGTCAGGAAGGCACCGTAATCGGACTCGATGTAGTTCTCACAGACGAGCTCATCAGAGAAGGTACAGTCCGTGATGTTATCCGTCAGTGTCAGCTCATCCGTAAGGAAGCAGGCTACGAGGTAGAGCAGAGAGTAGTAATGGCTATCAGCACCGCTGACGAAGCTGTTAACGCTGCTCTTAAGGAAAGCAAGGAGCACATGGCTTCCGAGCTTCTCGCTGATGACATCCTCTTCGGTGAAGAAATCACAGCTGACCTTACAAAGACTGTTTCACTCGGCGACGCTGAGCTTACTCTTGCAGTTAAAAAAGCTTAAACTAAACCACCTCAACCCACAGTTTGTTCTGTGGGTTGATTAGTCCGAATTTTTGAAAATCTCTATACTATTATATATATGTATTTTTGCATAGCCTTATATATGCATTTTCGTATACTATTATATATAGTATAATGAAAGGAAGATAATCCAAAATGGCAAATGATAAAAAAATGGTCGAGGATATTACCTCGATGGAAGAAGACTTTGCTAAATGGTATACCGATATCGTAAAAAAAGCAGAGCTTATCGAGTATACGAGCGTAAAGGGCTGTATGGTAATCCGTCCCTACGGCTACGCTATATGGGAAAACATCCAGAGAATCCTCGACGGTATGTTCAAAGCTACAGGTCACGAAAATGTTTGTATGCCTATGTTCATTCCCGAGTCACTTCTTCAGAAGGAAAAGGACCATGTAGAAGGCTTCGCACCCGAGGTAGCCTGGGTAACACACGGCGGTACGGAAAAATTAGAGGAGAAGCTCTGTGTCCGTCCTACCTCCGAAACTCTCTTCTGTGAGCATTATGTTAACATCATCCATTCTCACAGAGACCTTCCCAAGCTTTACAATCAGTGGGTAAGCGTAGTACGCTGGGAAAAAACTACCCGTCCCTTCCTCCGTTCCAGAGAATTCCTCTGGCAGGAGGGTCACACCATCCACGCTACTGCTGAGGAAGCTGTTGAAGAGACAGAAAGGATGCTCAACGTCTATGCGGACTTCTGTGAAAAATATCTTGCTATGCCCGTAATCAAGGGTAAGAAGACCGAAAGCGACAAATTCGCAGGTGCAGTTTCCACCTACGCTATCGAAGCACTTATGCACGACGGCAAGGCTTTACAGGCAGGTACATCCCACTACTTCGGTGACGGCTTCGCAAAGGCCTTCGGTATCCAGTATCAGAGCAAGGAAAACAAGCTCGAATATCCCCACCAGACCTCTTGGGGCGTTACAACCCGTCTCATCGGTGCTATCATTATGACTCACGGCGACGATAACGGTCTCGTTCTCCCCCCCGCTGTAGCTCCCATTCAGGCAGTTATTATCCCCGTAGCACAGCATAAGCCCGGTGTTCTCGAAAAGGCTGAGGAGATAAGACAGGCGCTTGCTGACGCAGGTATCAGAGTCAAGCTCGACGATTCAAATAACTCCGCAGGCTGGAAATACTCCGAATACGAAATGAAGGGTGTTCCCGTAAGAATCGAGCTCGGTCCCCGTGATATCGAAAACGGTCAGTGCGTAACCGTTACCCGTCACAACAGAGAAAAGGAATTCGTTTCTCTCGAGGGTCTCGCAGATACAGTTAAGGCTAAGCTCGAGGAAGTAAACAAGGGTATCTACGAAAAAGCTCTCGCAAACAGAGAAAAGAGAACCTATGCGTGTACCACTCTCGACGAAATTACTGCTGCTCTCGAAGAAAACGGTGACGGCTTCATCAAGGCTATGTGGTGCGGTGACGAGGAATGTGAGGACAAGGTCAAGGAAATTACCGGCGTAGGCTCACGCTGCATGCCCCTCAAGCAGGAAGAAATTTCCGATAAATGCGTTTGCTGCGGTAAGAAAGCACAGCATTTAGTTTACTGGGGTAAAGCGTATTAATCGAAAAAAGAAAAAATATTTGTGTTTTCTCTCCGAAATCTCCAAAAAACGAGGTTTAGGAGATTTTTTACTTGTGCAGAATAGTCAAAAAACGCTATTTTCACGAAAATCATCATTTTTGTCTCAATATACACATAAGACAAAATGAGACAAAGTTTTTTGTATATCTTGCACAATAAATAGGCTTTTTTCGTCATTTTTCATCTTCCAAAACAGAAATATAATTTCTGTTTTTTGTTTAAAATTTGACAAACAGGTCAAAAATCTATATAATACCCCCTGTTGCCTATACGGAAAAGTAAAAAAATGAATCCTCACGGGTTCATTCAGGCAGGTAAAAGACGGCTGAGATTCGCATCTGCACGGTCAGAGACACGAACGAGGCACCGCAAAAACCCAATAACAAAAGACAAACTATATTTTTAAGAAAGTGTATTTTGTGTTTCGTTACGGTCTATGCAAATTCAAAATGCGGATCCTTATTTAGTTTAATTTTGAGCAGTCAGCCTGCCGCGGTGAGTTTCTTGAAAAAAATCAAGACGCCTTCCGCAAAAAAATATTAGAGGTGATTAAATGAAAAAGGCCTTAACAAAGGTGATGCTCACAGCATTTACTCTTGTTATTTTAGCCGCAATCGTACCACTCTCAGCAAATGCAAGTTCCAGCAACAAAGACAATTTAAAAACAGAAATCTTCTC
>JAFXDE010000051.1 GCA_017516315.1 Clostridia bacterium
AGGGCGGCGGAGGAACTGTCGCTATGTACATCGCTAACCTCGGTATGGATGTAGTAGACCTGGGTGTGCCCGTGCTTTCCATGCATGCACCCTACGAAATTGTTTCAAAGACAGACGTATACAGCACCTACAGAGCCTGCTTTGAGTTCTTTAAGGCTGAATAACAAATATAAAAGTAAAAATACTCCCGATTTTTGCGTCGGGAGTATTCCTTTTTTAAAAAGGAAAAGAGACAAAGTAAAGAGTATTTTTTGATTGTTTTTACGAAGGTAAAAGCAGTTTCGCCTTCGTCGCTCGAGTTCGAGTTTCTTACTGAAAATAAAAAAATAAAGGTAACCTTTCGATTACCTTTATCGTGGCGGAGTAGGAGAGACTCGAACTCTCGCGCCGGTTACCCGACCTACGCCCTTAGCAGGGGCGCCTCGTCACCAACTTGAGTACTACTCCATTCAGTGCCTTAAATAAAAAAAGTGGCGGAGAGAGTGGGATTCGAACCCACGGTACGCGCAAACGTACGACGGTTTTCAAGACCGTTCCGTTATAACCACTTCGGTATCTCTCCGTATTTGCCTAATGATATTACCATATTGTTTCGGTCTTGTCAAGTGCTTTTCGGGAAAAAGTTCAAGTTTTTGGGTGCAGAAACTATGCTTTTAAGTGTATTATATCCCCTTTACCCTTTAAGTATTCGGATAGCTTCTTTTACATCCTTTTCTTTCAGTGCATCTCTGAAGGCAGAGGTTTTTATTATATGTCCCGTAAGGAAGTCTGCTTCGAGTCTCATGTCGTCGAGAACAACGAAATTCACCGTTTCGGGATTATCCTCAAGCCATTTTTTTATTTCCTTTTCACGATCGGGCCTTATTACGGGAGTTTTATCGTAAATCTCCAGACCGTAATGGGCGAAGATAGAATTTATGAGCTTGCCCGTGTCGTCGCATTCGTCGGGATTTTTATCCCAATGCTCTCTCCAGGAGGTAGTGAGTACGATTTTGGCATCGGTTAGGTCTACTATTTCTTTTAAATATTCCATCTTTTCCGGGTCAATAACCACTCCTGTATGACCGCATTCTCTTATGTATTTATCCGAATTCAGCACGCCGTCGAAGTCGAGAAAAATTACCTTCATTTTTCTATCTCCTTGATCATTAATTCAGCCAATGTCTCCATACCTTTTGCCGTGGGGTGACAGCCCTCTATGGAGTCGTAGGCAGTGCCGTGGGCATAAAGGTCGACGAGGTGAAGGCCTTTTTCTACGGCAGTATTGCGGATGATGGCGTTGAAGTCTTCCATAAAACTGTTCCATCTCTCTTCGCTGAAGCGAAAGGTCGGGTCTTTTTCCATATATGCCGTGCAGAGAGTACAGCAGAAAATCTCCGCATAGGGATAGTTTCTTTTAATCTTGTCCAGCATCTTTCCGTAGGAGTAGGAGAAGGACTGATCCTTAAGTATCTGAATATTACCCTCATAGGCAGGGGACACACCGAACATAAAGTCATTGGTACCAAGATAAACAATAATTACATCGGGTGTTATCCCGTCTCTGTGCAGACAAGAGGTTCTTTCGTCGCTGCAACCCGAGGGAAACAGCTCATCGCGGTCGGGAAGCTTCGCTACCCAGCTACCTGACCAGGAGGCATTGACTAAAAGCTTACCACCGAAGTGGGAGATAACCTTGCCCCACCAGGTATCTTCAGGGGAGTATATGTCTGCAATATCCTGTCTTTCACCGCAGTAAAAGACCTTGTAGCCGTCGGGATTAAAGTCTTCCAGGGTGCTTATGGAGTCACCGACAACGGAAAAATATTTGTTTTTATAAGGAGCATTTTTCATTCTTTTCACCTCGTAGATTATATACATTATACCCTTGATTTAAAAAAAAGAAAAGAGGCAAGGTGCAATTTTTATCGCAAAATGAAAAAAGCCGACATCTGCCGGCTAAAATCACTGTTTATCCTTACTTTTGGCGAAAACAGACACCACCAGACCGCAGATAATCGCCGCCATAATGCCTATGGAAGCCGAGGATAGGGGACCGCTTAAAATTCCCATCGCTCCCTTTTCTGCTATCGCCTCCCGTGTACCCTTGGCTAAATTATAGCCGAAGCCTGTAAGCGGCAGGGTAGCACCTGCTCCCGCCCATTCTGCTAAAGGCTCATAGACACCGATAGCGCCTAAAATAACACCGATGATTACGAAGGAGACGAGAATTTTGGCAGGCGTAAGCCGTGTAAGGTCGATGAGAAGCTGACCGACGGTGCATATCAGTCCGCCTACGGCAAAGGCCTTGATGATAGTCAGAAAAAGCTCCATTATATCATCTCCTTAAGCTTTTTTAAGGTTCTGCTTTCCCCTGAGAGCAGGCTGAAGCCGGTAACCAGGGCGAGTACTATGAAGGCGAAGCATACCGCTTTTTTGATATAGTAAAGATATTTACTGCATTTTATAAGGCATAAAAGGCATTTCAGTGCTGAGAGCATATTCATTTTCTTTCACCTCTTCTGATATTTACTAAATGGGCTATACCGGGGATGCTTTCTCCCTCCTTGGAGGAAACGGGAGACATTAAAGCGCCCGTAGCCATAAAGAGGATGTTACTGTATTTTCCCTCTTTCATACTCTTTAAAATGTGGGAGCAGAGTACACCGGCACTGCAGCCACAGCCTGAGCCGCCCGAATGGACATCCTGTTTTTCTCTGTCGTAAATCATAAGACCGCAGTCGAAGTAATTACCGCCGAGCTCTGTTCCGTGCTCTCTCATCATCAGCTCCTTTAAAAGGCCTGAGCCGACGAGTCCGAGGTCACCTGTAAATATAGCATCATAATCGTCGGGAGAGGTTTTAGTGTCGCGAAAGAATTCAGAGAGGGTTTTACATGCAGCGGGTGCCATAGCCGCCCCCATATTAGCCGCATCGGTAATTCCGAGGTCTACGATAGTGCCTATGTGGAGCTTGTCTATATAAGGCAGATTATTGTCTGTACGGTCGGATAGCACCGCCGCGCCGGAGGCTGTTACCGTCCACTGAGCTGTGGGCGCACGCTGACCGCCGTATTCGAGAGGGAAGCGGAACTGCTTTTCGGCTGAGCAGAAATGGGAGCTTGTGGTGGCGATGCAGGTGCTCATTCCTCCGCTTTCTATGGCAAGAGAGGCGCAGATAAGACTCAGAGCCATCGTAGAGCAGGCTCCGTAGAGTCCTGTAAAGGGCATAGAAAATTCTCTCAACGCGAAGGCAGAGCCGGTGCATTGGTTAAGAAGGTCGCCGGCAAATATGCCGTCAATTTCCTCCATACCCTTGCCTGCTTTTTCCAGGGCGGTCATTACTGCGTTTTTCATAAGAAAGCTTTCCGCCTTTTCCCAACAGTCCTGACCTAAGGTGGTGTCCTCGAAGATTTTATCAAATTCCTTGCCGAGAGGTCCCTCACCCTCTTTTTTGCCTGCTACGGCGGCAGAGGAAAGGAACAGGGGCTTTTTATCTGTGATGAGGGTTTTTCCTATTCTTGTAGCCAAGGTATTACCTCCTTTTAATAAAGCTTAAGAAGATAGATTATCAGACCGTAAAGAGCCGCACTCGAGCAGCCGAAAACTATTACGGGGCCTGCGATGGAAAACATCTGAGCAGCCGTACCGGTTATCGTACCCTCGGCACGGAACTCCATGGCAGGAGAGACGATGGAATTGGCAAAGCCCGTAATGGGTACCATCGTTCCCGCACCCGCGTGCTTTGCTATGCTGTCAAAGACACCTGCACCCGTGAGAATGGCAGTAATGGCTATAACCGTTATCATAGCCAGAGTACGGCTTTCTTCTTCGGTCATAGACGATGAAAACCAAAGATTAAGACCTTCCGCAAAGGTGCAGATGCTACCTCCGATAAGAAATGCGAAAAGACAGTCCTTGAGTACGGGGGAGGGCGGTGAATATTTTTTTGCAAGATTGCCGTATTCGTTTTTGGAAAGTGACATTTTCTTCCTTCTTTCTTTTTTTCGTGTTTTCATCTTTAGTTTTATCGTTAAAAGGTCTTTTATTCCTTAGATTAATTTAAAAAAGCTTGTCTTATAAACAAAAATTTAACAAAACTGTGTTATAATCCAAAGATAGTTATCCTCAGGAGGGATGAGAATGTTTAAAATATTAGTAGTAGAAGACGATAAAAACCTTAACCGTGCCGTCTGTGCATATCTTAATCATAAGGGCTATAACGCCGTAGGCTGTCTTGACGTAACACAGGCATACGAATGTATGTATGACAGTGTCTTTGATATGATAATTACGGATATTATGATGCCGGGAATCGACGGCTATGAATTTACCCAGAATGTCCGTTTTACGGATAAGGAAATCCCTATTCTCTTTATCAGCGCCAGAGATGACCTTTATTCCAAACAGAAGGGCTACGGAATGGGTATAGACGATTATATGGTAAAGCCGATAAATCTCGAGGAGCTTATTCTCCGTGTGGAGGCTCTTCTGAGAAGGGCGAAAATCGCTTCGAGTAAAACGGTTACCGTCGGAAATCTCGCGATGAATATGGACGAGAGAACAGCCAAGATAGATGGTGAGGAAATCTCGCTTACAGCCAGGGAATTCAATATTCTTTACAAGCTTCTTTCTTATCCGAATAAAACCTTTACCCGTTCACAGCTTATGGATGAATTCTGGAGCTCGGATACCTCCTCGGGACCGAGAACGGTAGATGTGTATATGGCTAAAATCAGAGATAAATTTTCGGACTGCGATGCCTTCGAAATAGTTACGGTTCACGGTCTCGGTTATAAGGTGACGGTAAAATGAAGATAAATTTCGGATTAAACAGAAAGAAAAAGAAGGAGGATCAGATTTACTTCTCTCTTTTCTCCTTCAGACAGTTTGTGCTTGTTTTCCTTTCCTTCTGTGTGGTAATAAGTATTTGCTTTGCTCTGTTCTTTTATGACGGACTGGGCATAGTTTTTGATATACTTGATCTTGGCTATGAAGTAAAAACGAGAGCCTGGCAGACTTTTTATAATGTTATTTTCATAAGCCTTATCGTTACTATAGTGTACAATATTTTCAAATGGTTTACCGTAAAAATTCCCGTAACGAGGCTTCTCGACGCTACACGCAGGGTTATGGGCGGAGACTTTACTACGAGAGTGAAATTTTTCCGTCCCTTCGGAATAGTAAATGAATTCGATGTTCTGGCCAAGGCCTTCAATCAGATGACCGAGGAGCTGTCGAGCATCGAAACGCTGAAAAATGACTTTATCGCCAATGTTTCTCATGAGCTGAAAACTCCGCTGGCTGTAATCAATTCCTATTCGACTATGATACAGAATCCGGAAATCAGCAAAGAAGAAAGAATAGAGTATGCGCAGATAATCACCAATGCTTCCTCTAATCTTTCAGAGCTTATCACGAGTATCCTCCGTCTTAACAAGCTGGAAAACCAGCAGATTTTCCCCGATAAAAAGAGATACGATTTAGGTGAACAGCTTTGTGAATGTATGCTTAACTTTGAAAACGAGTGGGAAAGCAAAAAGCTTAATATAGAAACGGATATCGAGGATGATGTCATTGTTAATTCTGACGGTGAGCTTCTTTCTCTCGTCTGGTCCAATCTTATTTCAAATGCCGTAAAGTTCAGCGATGAAGGTGATACGGTTTTCGTTTCTTTGGAAAAGGATAACGGTGATGCCGTAGTCAAGGTAAGAGATACGGGCTGCGGAATGAGCGAAAGGGTAGTAGAGAGAGTTTTCGAAAAGTTTTATCAGGGCGACTCCTCCCGTTCTACCAAGGGTAACGGCTTAGGTCTTGCCTTGACTAAAAGGATAGTAGACATAGCAGGCGGCGAGATAGATGTCGAAAGCAAAGAGGGAGAGGGCAGCGAATTTACCGTAAAAATACCACTCGAATAAAAAATTTAAAAAAACTATTGACATAAAACTATTAATGTGTTACTATGTTACCACGCTAAAGCGATGAAGAGTTGTCGCTTGAAAAAATTTATAAGATGAGGTATTGAATCATCAAAAAGGAGTAATTATTATGAAAAAGAAAACCCTCGCCATCGTATTGGCAATTTTAGCAGTAGTTATGTGCTTCACCCTCGCAGCCTGCAACGGCGGAAAAGAAAACACAGAAGACACCACAGCAGCAAGCACAGAAACCGCTTCAGATCTTGCATACATAAAAGGAAACGGCAAAATGATAATCGGCTATACCGAATTCGCTCCCATGAACTATAAGGATGATAACGGTGAGCTTATCGGCTTCGAAACCGAATTTGCAAAGGCCGTTTGTGCAGAGCTCGGCGTTGAACCCGTATTCCAGCTTATTGACTGGGGCGCAAAGGAAACAGAGCTTAAGTCAAAGACCATCGACTGTATCTGGAACGGTATGACTATTACACCTGAGAGACTCGAAGAAATGGAAATCTCCACAGCATATATGGCAAATAAGCAGGTTCTTCTCGTTAAGGCTGAAAACGCTGACAAGTATACTACGGCAGAAGCTCTTAAGGGCGCAAATATCGTAGCTGAAATCGAATCAGCAGGTGAATCTGTAGCTAAGGAAGACGCTTTCTTCGCAGATGCTAACTATACAGCAGTTGATTCTCAGGCAAAAGCACTTATGGAAGTTAAGTCCGGCGTAGCAGACGGCTGTGTAGTTGACTATGTTCTTTCTATCGGTATGATCGGTGAAGGTACAGACTATGAGGATCTCGTAGTAGTAGACGAGCTCGCATTCGCTGACGAAGAATACGGTATCGCTTTCCGTAAGGGCGCTGACACATGTAAGGCTGTTAACGATGCTATGAAGGCTCTCGCCGATAACGGCAAGCTTGCAGAAATCGCTGAAAAATACAAGCTTACAGAACAGATTCTCGTAAAATAATTTAAGGTTAAAATAAACCGATGCCGTCCGTTGAGACGGCATTTTGGTTGTTTATGTTTGAGGTAAAGTATGACTTTTGCAGCAGTAAATGCCGACTTATTTCTCGGCTTTTTCGAAAACATAAAGCTTTTCGGAGTGACTCTTATCTTCGCTATTCCGCTGGGCCTTCTGATTGCTTTCGGCTCTATGACGAAGTTTTCACCTCTGAGGATGCTTACCAGAGCCTTTGTGTGGGTAATAAGAGGTACTCCTCTTATGCTTCAGCTTTTCGTGGTATTCTATGTTCCCGGTCTGGTGTTTGATGCTCATTTTCCGGGTGAAAATCCGCGAATGACTGCGGCAGCGGTAGCCTTCGTTATAAACTACGCCTGTTATTTCTCGGAAATTTACCGTGGCGGTATCGAGGGTATTCCCAAGGGACAGTATGAGGCCGGACAGGTGCTCGGTATGACCAGAACGCAGACATTCTTTAAGGTAGTTCTTATGCAGGTGGTAAAGCGTATCGTTCCTCCTATGGGAAACGAAATTCTCACCCTTATCAAGGACACATCTCTTGCCCGTGTTATCGGTGTGCTTGACATAATTATGGTCGCAGGTCAGTTCTCTGCCCGCGGTGTTATCTGGCCGCTTTTCTACACGGCGGTATTCTTCCTTCTTTTCTGCGGTATCCTTACGGTGCTTTTAGGAAAGATAGAAAAGAAGCTCGACTATTACAGATAAGGAGGTACCGATATGGCTATACTTGAAGTAAGAAACTTAGAAAAAAGCTTTGGCAAAACACAGGTGCTCAAGGGTATCTCATTTAATCTTAACGAAGGGGAGGTTCTTTCGATTATCGGCTCCTCGGGCAGCGGAAAGACTACGCTTTTGCGCTGTATAAACTTCCTCGAAACGGCAGACAGCGGTAAAATCACCGTAGACGGTGATGTGATTTTCGATTCCTCAAGCGAGAAGAAGCTTACGAAAAAGGAACAACTTGAAAAACAGCTTTCCATAGGTCTCGTTTTTCAGGACTTTAATCTTTTTCCGCAGTATAATGTTCTCGATAATGTCAAGCTTGCTCTGAAGGTAAGAGCGAAGAAAAGACCCGATTTCAAAAAAAATAAAAAAGCTATATATGAAGAGATAGACCAAAAAGCAAAGGCTGTCATAAAGAAAATGGGTCTCGAGGATAAGATGGAAAGCTATCCCTGTCAGCTTTCGGGCGGTCAGAAGCAGAGAGTTTCCATCGCCCGTGCTATGGCACTCGAGCCGAAAATTCTTTTTTTCGATGAGCCTACATCAGCGTTGGACCCTGAGCTTACGGGAGAAATTCTTAAGGTTATCCGTGAGCTTGCCGATGAGAATATGACGATGGTTATCGTTACCCACGAAATGACCTTCGCCAAAGAGGTTTCCGATTACATAGTATTTATGGATAACGGAATTATCGCTGAAGAGGGCAGGGCAGATTATGTGATTTCTAACCCGAGGACAGACAGACTTAAGGCATTTTTAAGTAAAATAAGCGATTGAGACCTCTCCTTCCGGGAGAGGCTTTTTATTTTTGTTTATTTTGTTGACTTTGTTTAACATAATGATGTATAATATAATTTATGGATTAAGACCAATAATTTTATTTGGAGGTGGGAACTGCAATGGATAGCGGTGATAGTAACCCTAAAGGGTGCAATTTTATTTTTATGTGCAGTTCTGCCTTATCACTGACAGCTCTGCACTGAGGGCGCCTTAATTTCGGCGTCTGAAAAGACAATGAAAGTCGGTGAAGCAAATGAATGAAAACGAATTCGGCAGACTTTATAAGCTTTTGGCTAAAAATCTGCTCAAAGAGCTAAAGGATGAGCTTTCTGATATGGCTTATCCCGATATTGCGGAGTTCATTATGGATTTAGATGACGATAAAATCTCCGTAAAGATTTTCCGCATACTTCCCAAGGATATTTCCGCTGACGTTTTTTCCTATCTTGACACGGAAAAGCAGTCAGTTATCGTTCAGTCCATTACTGACAGCGAAATCGGCCGTCTTATGGATGACCTTTATGTGGACGATGCCGTTGACTTTCTCGAGGAGGTTCCCGCTAATATCGTGCGCCGTGTGCTGGCCAATACGGACAGGGAAACGAGAGAGATTATAAATCGCTTCCTTACTTATCCCGACAACTGTGCGGGCAGTGTTATGACTATCGAAATGGTGGAGCTTCACGACAGGCTTACCGTCGCTGAGGCTATAAAGAGCATCCGCAGAACGGGTGTGGACAAGGAAACTATTTACACCTGCTATGTTATCGACGATAAGCGTCATCTGGTCGGTACTATTCCTCTGAGAAGACTTCTTCTCAATGACGAGGATACTCCGCTGACGGAGATTATGTCCGACGACGAGCAGCTTATTTATGTCACTACTATGGATGACCAGGAATATGTGGCGGCCATAGCTAAAAAGTACGACCTTCTTTCCGTTCCCGTAGTGGACAAGGAAAACCGTCTGGTCGGTATTATCACCATCGACGATATTATCGACATCATCGACGAAGAGGCTACGGAAGACTTCGAAAAGATGGCTCTTCTTACTCCTTCGGAGGATGAGTACATCAAAACAGGCGTCATCTCTCTGGCGAAGAACCGTATCCCCTGGCTTATCGTGCTTATGCTTGCCTCTACTCTTACGGGGCAGATAATCGAAGGCTTCGAAAGTAAGCTTTCCGTAGTGGCAGGTCTTACAGCCTGTATTCCTATGCTTATGGGTACGGGCGGTAACTCGGGTAACCAGGCGTCCACCCTCGTTATCCGCGGTCTTGCTCTGGGCGAAATAAAAATCAAGGATTATTTCACTATTCTCTGGAAGGAAATCCGTGTTTCGCTTATGGTTGGTCTTGTTCTCGCTTTGGCTAACTACGGCAGGATGTTACTTTTACGCCTTACAGGCAGCGATGTTACCGACAGCGTAATTTTAGTGGTGTCGGCGGCTGTTATGGCGGTGGTAGTAGTGTCGAAGACTATCGGCTGCTCTCTGCCTATTGTGGCGAAGCTCTTAAAGCTTGACCCGGCACTTATGGCAGGTCCGCTGATTACTACTCTCGTTGATACGATTTCTCTCGTAATTTACTTTGCACTCGCAAATGCTATTATATTCTAATGTAAAATAAAGGAGGTATGCTCTTTGCTGAAACGATTTTTGGAGTATACTAAAGGCTACAGACTTCTGACTTTTATCTGTCCGATAATGATTTATCTGGATGTAGTGGTCGAGCTTAAAATTCCCACGGTTATGGGTGAGGTAACGGATATACTCGTTATGCTCAAGGGCGGAAACTATTCTCCCGACGAGATAACGGGACAGCTTGTTTCGAAGCTTATCGAAATGCTTCTGCTTTGTGCAGTAACGCTTATTATCGGTTATATTGCATCCCGCTGTTCAGCTATAGCAAGTATGGGCTTCGGTGCAAATTTACGCCGTGAGCTTTTCTATAAGATTCAGAGTCTCTCCTTTGAGAATATAGATAAGCTTAAAATATCTACTCTCATTACCCGTATGACAAGTGATGTTTCTATGATTCAGAATACCTACAAGAATACTATCGTCACCTTCATAAAGGGCCCGCTTATGCTCATTACTGCTCTCGTATACGCAGTGGAAAAAAGTAAGGAGCTTTCCTCGATGTTTTATGTGGCTCTGCCTGCTATCGTAATCATTCTCGTAATAATGGGCTATATGGCGGTGCCTGCCTTTAAAAAGATGCTTAAGACTACCGACAGATTTAACGGTGTTCTCCGAGGCAATATAAACGGTATCCGTGTAGTTAAATCCTTTGTCCGTGAGGACCACGAAAAAGAGAAGTTCGAAAAGGTAAATAACGAGGTTCTTAAAATGAACATCAGAGCACAGAGTCTCGTTCTTTATATCACACCTGCTATTATGGTAGTCGTTTACGGCTGTATGGTTTTCGCCTTATGGCGAGGCAGCTCTCTTATCTTAGAGGGTAAATCAGGCCTTACCACAGGTGAAATGAGTGCCTTTATCGCATACATATCACAGGTGCTTTCTTCACTGATGACCGTTCTTTTAGTATTCGTCAGTATGTTTGTTTCCAAGGCCTCCATCGACAGACTCGGTGAAATCTTCAACCAGGAGCCTGCAGTAAGCGATAAGGATGCCGATGAAAGCCTTAAGGTTAAGGACGGCAGCATCGAATTTAAAAATGTAACCTTTAAATATAACGAAACCGTAGAGAAAAACATTCTCGAGAATATAAATCTTAAAATTAATGCAGGCGAAACGATAGGTATTATCGGCTCGACAGGCTCGGCGAAATCTACACTCATTCAGCTTATTCCCCGACTCTATGACGTTACTGAGGGCGAGGTACTTGTCGGCGGCAGAAACGTAAAGGACTATAGCTTTAAAAATCTCCGCGGCGAAATCTCCGTTGTTTTACAGCAGAATATGCTTTTCTCGGGTACTATTATGGAAAATATCCGTTGGGGCAGACCTGATGCCGGCGACGAAGAGGTTATTACAGCTGCAGAGGATGCACAGGCGCACGGCTTTATAACTGAGTTTGAAAAAGGATATGAAACAGAGCTCGGACAGGGCGGGTCTACCGTTTCAGGCGGACAGAGACAGAGAATCTGTATCGCACGCGCTCTTCTTAAAAAGCCTAAAATTCTTATTCTTGACGACTCTACAAGTGCTGTCGATACTGCTACGGACGCGGGAATCAAAAAGGCTCTTCGCAGTGACAGATATAAGGATATAACCAAAATTATTATTGCACAGCGTATTACCTCCATTATGGACGCTGACAGAATAATAGTTATCGAAGACGGTAAAATCGAAGCAGTAGGTACTCACGATGAGCTTAAGGAAAGCAGCGCGGTTTACCGTGAAATCTTTGTTTCACAGCAGGAAGGAGTGTTGGCACAGTGAGCAGACTTCCTACAGAAAACGAAATGGAAAAAGAAATAAAAGAAATCGCAAAAGAAGAAAAGAAAAAGAAAAAATTTATTACCGTAAAGAAAAAAGAAGCTGAAAAGAAAATTCCCGAAAACGAAACTCCCGAAGAAAAGGAGAAAAGGGAAAAGGCTGAAAAGGAAAAAGAGGAAGAAAAGAAGAAAAAGGCGGAAGCTAAAAAGAAAGCAAAGCCAAAGGATATGAAGCAGGCAACAAAGCGCCTTCTCAGATATCTCAAGGACTTCAAGGGCCTTCTTATCCTGGTATGTATATTCGTAGTGCTTACTACGGTTACGAGCTTTGCTGCTTCTCTTGCCATGATGCCTGTTATCAACACCATCGCAGAGACGGTAGTGGCAGATAATCCGGATATTTCCGCCGCGCTTGCTTATGTTTCAAAGTGGCTTATAATTATGGCGGCAGGCTTCGTAATCTCTTCATCACTCAACCTTATCTATACCCGTATTATGCTTTATGTTTCATCGAAAACCTTGGCTAATATGAGACGAGACCTTTTCAATCATCTTCAGACTCTTCCGCTAAATTTCTTTGACGGAAGAAAAACAGGAGAAATAATGAGCCGCTTTACCAATGATATCAGCAGGGTAAGCGACCTTGTAAGTAATACTCTTCCCACGCTTATAAACTCTACGATTTCCGCAGTGCTTACGGTAGGCTTTATGGTTATTACCTCCTGGAAGCTTACGCTTACCATTACCGTAGCCGTAGTTCTGATGTTTACGACGGTTATCGTCATTACGAAAAAGTGCTCTCCTCTTTTCAAGCAGCAGCAAAAGGCAATCGGTGAGGTTAACGGCTACATCGAGGAATATATCCGCGGAATTAAAAATGTCAAGCTTTTCTGCCACGAGGAAAGAACCAAGGAAGGCTTCAGCGAGCTTAACGAAAACTACCGTAAAATCGGTGTAAAGGCCAATATTATCGGCGGCTTTATGGGACCGCTTATGTCTATGATTACCCGTGTAAACTACGCTATCGTCGTTATTTTGGGTGCCAAGGTGGTTATGAGTGGCGGTATGGATATCGGTACGCTTACGGTATATCTCGATAAATCGAAATCCTACGGTACTCCTATCGCGCAGATAGCTTCATGCTACAGCACTCTCGTTTCCGCTATGGCAGGTGCAGAAAGAGTTTTCGAAATTATCGACACTCCCTCCGAAACCGATGAGGGCAAGGTAACTCTTGTCCGTCTCGTTAGAAATGCTTTCGGTGAAGAGGAGGAATCGGAGAAGGAAGGAGCTTTCGCCTGGAAGGTGCCCACAGATGACGGCAGTAAGTATGTTCCTCTCAAGGGCGACATCAGGGTAGATGATATCACCTTCTCCTATGTGGAAGGCACAGAGGTGCTTAAGAATGTGTCCGTCGATGCACAAAGCGGAACGAAGGTTGCCTTCGTAGGCTCTACGGGTGCCGGAAAGACTACCATTACCAACCTTATAAACCGCTTCTATGAAATCGACAAGGGCGCCATCATTTATGACGGCATTGATATCAAGGATATCAGGAAGGATGACCTCAGAAGGTCAATGGCTATGGTTTTACAGGACACCAGACTTTTCGCAGGCACTATCGCAGACAACATCCGTTACGGTAAGCTCGATGCTACGGATGAGGAGGTTATAGAGGCCGCCAAAATAGCAAATGCACATTCCTTTATCGAAAGACTTCCCGACGGCTATGAAACTGAAATACGCTCTGACGGAAATAACATCAGTATGGGTCAGGCACAGCTTATAAATATCGCCCGTGCCGCTATCGCAAAGGCTCCCGTGCTTATTCTCGACGAGGCTACCTCCTCTGTAGATACGAGAACGGAAAGACTTATTGAGGTGGCTATGGACTCCATTATGCAGGAGAGAACGGTATTTGTTATCGCTCACCGACTTTCTACGGTACGAAACTCCGAAAAGATTATCGTTTTAGAAAAGGGCGAAATCATCGAAGAGGGCGACCATCAGAGTCTTATCGATCTCGGCGGAAAATACTATCAGCTTTATACAGGCGCATTTGAAATGAAATAAGAATAAAAGAATAGCAGTACCGTTCAAATTAAAATCGGTACTGCTATTTTTATAACGATAAAAGAGGCTGCGCGAAACAGCCTCTTAATTATTTCCTTTTTGCTTTTATGCGATTTCGCCTTCAGCAGCTGACTTGGAAGCCATAGCCATTTCTTCCTCATCCTTCTTAGAAATATTATAGATAAATTTCATAGCAAGGAATGCGATAAGTGAGCCTACAGCCAAAACGATAAAGTAAAGGTTCTTTACATCTGCGCCGAAGTTTTCGGGCTGAACAGCGTTTTCACCTTCTACGAAGCCGATAGCTACGAGACCCCAGGAAACTACAGCCTGGCCGATACCCTGAGAAAGCTTACGGAAGAAGGAGTAGAGAGCGTAGAGAGAGCCTTCCTCGCTCTTACCTGTCTTACGGTAGCTTACTTCTATACAGTCAGCAACGATAGCCCAGACGGAAATCTGGAATACTGCGTTACCTACATTGAGACCCATGAGACAAACGATGTAAACGATCATACCCTTTGAGTCGGGAGTAACGGGTGCGAAGATGGAAACGATACCGGAAACAGCACCGATAAGCATAGCGATTGAGAGGATGTTCTTTTTGCCGTATTTCTTTGTAAGCTTGCCGAGGAATACCATTACGAAAATCATGGGAGCGTATGAGCCGATCATAGCCATACCTACCTTGGAGGTATCCTTGAAGTAATACTGGAATACCATATTGTTAAGAGCCATTGTGGAGTTGAAGAGAGCTACAGCTGCGACACTGGCGATGGTAGCACCGACCATAGCACGGTTAGTAAAGAAGGATTTGACGGAAGACATCATAGCCTTGATACCGGTGGTGTTTTCGGTGGCTTCACGGCTTACACGCTCTTTAACGAGAACGGTGGTGCCGTAGAGTACGAGAAGAGCAAAGACAGACATACCGATAGCTACGGGAAGAAGTGTTTCACCCTTAAGAACCTGCTCTTCGATACCTGTAACGGGATTTACGGACTTATCATATACGATACCGGGAAGAACGATCATAATGATGATAGCAGGGAGAGCTGCACCGATGCTGCGGAAGGTGGAAAGAGAAACTCTCTGCTGAGGATCGTCTGTAATAAC
The DNA here is from genome assembly GCA_017516315.1 of Clostridia bacterium. Lineage (GTDB taxonomy): Bacteria > Bacillota > Clostridia > Oscillospirales > Acutalibacteraceae > UBA6857. The sequence goes on from JAFXDE010000051.1 coordinate 14,984, forward strand.
TGAATGAAGTGAGCCGTAAGGAACGTTTACCATAGTGTAGGCAACGGACCAGAGACAGTAGGAAATAAGACACCATGCGTATTTACCTGCATAGGAGAAGTCCTTAACAGGAGCGAAAATCATAACATTGAAGATGATGAGTGTAACTGCACCGAGTAAAATCCAGGGCATATACTTACTCTTTTTACCGATTTTCTTAGTGTCTACGAGGTTACCGATAACGATGTCGTTTACGGCGTCGAAGGCCTTTGAAATAAGGATAATGACAGCGTAGTCATTGGGGGAAAGACCGATGAACTGAAGATAGAAGAGCTGCATAAAGGTGGAAACGAGCTGGAAGGAAAAGCCGCAGCCCATATCACCCATAGCATAGCCTAATTTATCCTGCCATCCGAAAGGACGGATTGCACCCTTAGGTGCCTTTGCATTTGAACTCATAATTTTTTTCTCCTTTTTTTATCTCTGTACTCTGCCTGATGCGTCGCCGCCGGCGAGTTTTTCTACTTCTGAAACGGTTACTCTGTTGTAATCGCCTTCGATTGAGTGCTTGAGTGCTGAAGCAGCTACTGCAAACTCTACAGCCTGCTGTGTGGTCTTGCCGCTTAAAAGAGCATAGATGAGACCGCCACCGAAGCTGTCGCCACCACCGACTCTGTCAACGATGTGAAGGTGGTATTCCTTTGAGAAACAGTAATCTGTACCGTCATAAAGCATACCTGCCCAGTCATTATCGTTGGCCGAAATTGATGAACGGAGAGTGATAGCTACCTTTTCGAAGCCGAAGGTGTCCATAAGCTGCTTTGCTACGGACTTGTAGCCTTCCTTATCGAGCTTACCGCCGTAAATGTCGGTGTTTTCAGCCTCGATACCGAATACATCCTTGGCGTCCTCTTCGTTTGAGATGCAGACATCAACATATTTGCAAAGCTTTGTCATAGCCTCTCTTGCCTGCTCTCTTGTCCAGAGCTTACCGCGGTAGTTAAGGTCGCAGGAAATCTTTACTCCTTTTGCCTTAGCTGCCTTACAGGCATCGAGACAGATTTCTACGAGGTTTTCGCCGAGAGCCGGTGTGATGCCTGTGAAATGGAATCAGTCAGCGCCATCGAAAATCTTATCCCAATCGAAGTCTTCTCTCTTAGCCAGCTGAATAGCAGAGTATGCTCTGTCGTAAATACATACGGAGCCGCGCTGTGAAGCTCCCTTTTCGAGATAGTAGATACCTACTCTTTCACCGCCTCTGACGATGTCCTTTGTATCGACACCGAGAGCGCGCAGAGAATTGACAGCACCCTGACCGATAGCGTGGGAGGGAAGCTTTGTAACGAAGGAAGCATCCATGCCGTAATTAGCAAGAGATACTGCCACATTAGCCTCACCACCGCCGAAGGTAGCCTGCATGGTATCGTTCTGGAAGAAACGAAGATAGCCTTCAGGTGCGAGTCTTAACATAATTTCGCCGAAAGTAACAATTCTTTTTGCCATTTTATTCACCTCAGATTAATATTCTGTCCTCTTTTGCCTCTTCTGAAAGGAGAGGTGTCACGAAGTGACGGAGAGGTTTATTTAGTTTCTATGCAAATTTCAAAGCCTGCAACCTTCTCTTTAAGACCGAAGCAGGTAATATTGCCTTTCTTATCGTACCATATATCCGGGTCGATTTCTATGCCTTTTCTGTTAACATAGGCTGCGGCACGGTTACCGTTAAGGGTATTGATTACGATACAGCCCTTGGCGTCACCGTCACCCTTCATAAAGGAAAGAGCACCTGCAGAAACGGAAGACTCTTCCTCCTTGTATTCGAAGCCGAAGAGCGAGGAGAGAAGCTTTGCGTCCTTCTTTGCGCTTTCATCGTCAGTGTAAAGCACGATACCGCCGAGAGTGAAGCCAAGCATAGTCTCTACTGCTTTTTTACATTTCTCTGTTATTTCATCCCATCTGCCTTCGTTGATGTCTGCACTGGTTGCAAGCCATGTGCCGCCGCAGCAGAGAATTCTGTCGAAGGAGAGATAGTCATTAAGATTTTTAGCGTTTACACCGCCTGTAGGCATCCATTTGGCTGCCTGGTAGGGGCCTGCGAGAGCCTTGAGCTTTGCTACGCCGCCGTTTGCCTCGGCAGGGAAGAATTTGATGTTTGTAAGCCCCATGCTCATAGCCTGCTCCATTTCACCGGGAGTAGCTGCACCGGGCATCATGGGAATACCGGAATCCTTGATATATTTTACCATTTCGGGATTAAAGCCGGGAGTTACCACGAATTTTGCTCCGGCAGCGATAGCTCTGTCGCACTGCTCGGGAGTGAGAACTGTACCTGCACCGACTAAAACATCGGGACATTCAGCGGTGATTCTTCTGATTGATTCTTCGGCTGCTGCAGTTCTGAAGGTGATTTCTGCAGCGGGAAGACCGCCGTCGCGGAGAGCCTTGGCGAGGGGAACTGCCTTGTCGGCATCGTCGATGGCTACGACGGGAATTATACCTAATTCGTAAATTGTTTTGAACATATCCATTTGTATTCGTCTCCTTGGAATTATTTAATGTGAGAATTGGTTAAAAAGATGAAATTTGTTCTGTAAATCCGGCGGGATGTCAGTCGAATTCCGAATTTAATC
>JAFXDE010000052.1 GCA_017516315.1 Clostridia bacterium
CTTTTAGGTAATTCCCTCTGTTAGAGGGAGTGTCACGGAGTGACGAGGGAGTGCCCGTTCTCGGAGAGAAAAATGTCTGCAAAGCAGACAAAAGGGTTCCCGTTTCTGGAAGAAAAGCTGTCACGCAGTGACTGAGAGGTCGCCCCTACGGTACCTCTGCTAAGCTGTCACGATTATCAGTTTCCTTGAAACGAAAAAGACACCTGTTCTCACAGATGTCTTTACTTCTTTATTTGGTTTTAACCGTCTTGCTTACCGACCAGGGTGAGTAAATCTTCTTTCCGTCTGCTGTCTTATAGGCACGGATACGGACATAATATTTTTTCTTCGCCTTAAGCTTTTTTACCGTAACGCTTCCCGTGTCAGCCTTCTTTACCCATTTTGTTCCGGCACCGGAGAAGGAGGACTTAAGAGCATACTGTACCTGATAGCCCGTAACTGCGCCCGACACAGGCTTCCACTTAAGCTTGAAGCCCTTCTTTACGGAGGAAAGACTGCTTACGGTAACCTTAGAGGGCTTTATAGTAAAATACAGCTCCTCCTTGCTTCCGTATCTACCCTTAAAGGATACGGTAACCTTATATTTTCCCGTATTCTTTCTGCCCTTCTGATAGGAAAGCTTGTAATCTGTTCCGTTTCGTAAAACATATCCGTTGGAAAGAGTAATCTTTACAGAGGGCTTGCGCACCTTACCGTTATAGGTGTATTCCTTTTCGGAAAGCTCTGTTTTGTAAACGAGATTAAAGGCTGTAAGTCCGTAGGATTTTTTATCCCATACGAAAATATCCTTGCTGTTATTATCCTTATAGTAAATTACGAATTTCTTATAAAGGTTTTTCAGCTTCTTACTGCCCTTTTTGCTGACAAGAGAATAGACATCCGTTCCGTAATTGCCGGGATTTTTGTACAGAAGCTTGGCAAGCTCGGGCATAAAGCTGTCATAAGCGCTCATATCGAGAAGGGTCATAGACTGCTTAATCTTGCCCTTACGAAGGTCCTTTTTACAGTACTTCCAGCGCTCTGTGCTTTTATTTACGATGTTCTTACCTGCCTGCTCCACCGTAGAGCCAAGATTGAACATATCAGCGTAGCAATAGTCTATGTCTACCTTTTTGTAAACCTCGTAATCCCATTCATCCCAGCCGTATCCGCCGAAATCAAACTGAGAAAGAATAAGATAGTCGGTATAGTTATGATAAACCTGAACAAAATCAGTATTACCCGTCTGACAGTTGGTGCCGAAGTCGATAAGAGCGAATTTCCCGCCGAAAATCTTGACACCCTTTTCGAGCATAACCTTAGTGTCCTCTACATTCATACAGCCGCTGTAGCCGATATTGCCGTGACCGGAATATTTGAGAATGATGTTATCGGAGGGTGTTTTCTTGTTTACTATGCGGAAAAACTCCACGAAAGCATCACGGAGAATTTTACTGCTTTTGCTCATATCATCCGTATCCTTACAGCGGATACTCTTTATGCAGAAGGACTCTCTCCAGCTGTAATATTCCTCTGAGGCGTATATGCCGTTAAAGCCCTGCTCTTCGTTTCCCTCAAGTCCCGTAGGGAATTTGTAAAGATTGATTCTGTCCTCCCAGATAATTACATCGTAGAGAACATAGCCCTCCTTATCCTTTACGGGCACAGCCGTATAAACACCGCCGAAGCTTTCCTTGAATTTAGCCGTAGCGAAGGTGCTTCGGATAACTACCGCAGGATTTTTTTCGGTAATTTTATGGGTATTCTTTTTAGCCGCAGAGCTTTCGAAGGAAAGACTGCAAAGCATAGTAAGCAGCATTACCGCTGTCATAAAAAACGAAACTATTCTTTTCATAATATTTTCCCTTTCTTATTATCCGATAATTTTCATTTTATCAGTAGAAAACTGTTATGAGTATAATCGTAATCAAACCGCAGATGCCGATAGCAACGCCGCTTAATGCCGACTGAATTTCGCCGATTTCGACGGCTCTCGATGTGCCGATAACATGACTGCTCGTGCCGATGGCAAGGCCCTCCGCGACGGGAGATTTAACCTTAAAGAGCTTTGCAAGTGAGGGCGCAAGCACTGCACCCGCAATACCCGTAAACATAACGGCTATTACCGTTATGCCCTCCATTCCGCCGTTCATAAGAGAAATATCAAGAGCAATAGGCGTTGTACAGCTTTTGGCAATAAAGGAGGCCTCTATAGCCTTGTCTGCACCGAAAAGCCTGCAAAGGCCGACCACACTCAGAATACTTGCCACCGAGCCTGCGAGACAGCTGACGACAATGACAAGAGCGTATTTTTTAACGGTTTTAAGCTGCTTATAGATGTTCACTGCAAGCAGAGCAGTAGCAACAGGCAGAAGGTTTGTGAGAAAGGCATTGTCAGCCATATACTTTTCATAGGAAATCAGACCCGACTGAACAAACAGCACACAGCAGATAATCGCGAAAAGCAAGGGGTTCAGAAGAGGAGTTTTCACCTTCGAAAACAAAAAATTACCCACGCCGAAGGAGACTACACTCAAAAACAAACCGAACAAGGGCGAAGCAAGCATAGCTTCCATTATTCCTTCTCCCCTTTCTGCAATTTTATAATAAGCGACGCAGTAAGAGCCGTTACTCCGTAAACTACAGGCGTTGTAACAAGGACTATCAGTAAAAATAAGACAAGATTTTCCTTTATTATATCAAGATATTGCAGAACCTTTACTCCGTAGGGAACAAAAAGGACAGCCATATTGGATGTAAGAAAATTCGCAGTAGCTTTGATACTTTCAAATTTTAATGCTTTTACAATAAGAAGTAAAAGCAGAATTATCATACTTAAGACACTTGCCGAAAAGTCAAAGGGAAGCCACTCTGCTATAAGCTCTCCCAGAAGGCACACGCCGAATATAACGGCAAGCTCGGCAGTTATATGTAACGATTTTTTCAAAATGTATCACCCCGATGTGAATATAATAGCTTAATCCGTTTGCAACTGCAAATATTATATCCTTAAGAGGAATAACTGTCAATTGTTTCGGCAGTTTTGTTTTAGTTTTGATGATAAGAAGGCAAAAGGAAAAGGATTGTAAATAGCCTTACACCGATGTCTCATAGTTTTTTTATTTGCTTCAAAATTCAAAATCACACATTTTTTCGAAGGTCATTTTCTCACCTGATACGGGATGAACAAAGGAAATATAGCAGGACCACAGAGCGATAATTTTACTTTCTCTCTTACTTCCGTAGCGTCTGTCTCCTACTATCGGCATTTTTCGCGAGGCGAGCTGGACTCTTATTTGGTGCGTTCTTCCTGTATGAAGCTTTACTCTTACGAGGGAAAGACCGTCCTTTTCGGCTAAAACCTTATAAGAGAGACTTGCTTTCTTTACGCCGCGTCTTTCCTTTTTTACGGTAAAGGATTTGTTTTTGCTTCTGTCGAAAAAGAGCAAATCCTCCATCGTCCCCTCCTTTTCCTCGGGGCTTCCCTCTATCAGGGTTATGTATTCCTTTTCCATCGTGCGGTCGGTGACCTGTCCGGAAAGTACGGCAGCGGTCTTCTGATTTTTAGCCAGGACCATAACGCCGCCCACCTCTTTATCGAGTCTGTGAACAGGATAAATCTCACTTCCCGTCTCAGCCGAGAGAATAGACAGCATAGTCCTTTCTCCCTCTTTGCCCTCCTGTGAGAGGACACCTCTTTCCTTTATGCACACGATTAAGTCCTTATCCTCGAAAAGTATTTCCATACCTTCACCTACCAAAAAAGGAGTCGCAAAATCTGCAACTCCTTTAATTTTTATTTAGCGTAGTCTACTGCTCTGGTCTCACGGATCATATTAACTCTGATCTGGCCGGGATATTCAAGCTCCTGCTCGATCTTTTCTACGATGCTGTGAGCGAGAAGCACCATCTCTTCATCACTGACTGCCTCGGGCTTAACGAGAATACGCACCTCACGGCCTGCCTGAATTGCAAAGGCACTGTCTACGCCGCTGAAGGATTTGGAAATCTTTTCGAGAGACTCGAGACGTTTGATGTAGTTCTGGAGATTTTCTCTTCTTGCGCCGGGTCTTGCTGCTGAAATAGCATCGGCGGCCTGAACGAGACAAGCGATAACGCTCTTAGGCTCGACATCACCGTGATGTGCATGGATAGCATTGATAACGGTTTCGTTTTCCTTGAACTTTTTAGCAGCCTCCACACCGAGCTCGATATGTGAGCCCTCCTGCTGATGGTCGATAGCCTTACCGATGTCATGGAGAAGACCTGCACGGCGTGCAAGCTTAACGTCCACGCCAAGCTCTGCGGCCATAAGACCTGCGATGTAGGAAACCTCGAGAGAATGGTTAAGAACGTTCTGACCGTAGCTGGTACGGTACTTAAGACGGCCTAAAAGCTTAACAAGCTCATTGTGAACACCGTTTACGCCGGCGTCAATAACAGCTCTTTCACCTGCCTGCTTGATGGTCTGATCGACCTCACGCTTAGCCTTTTCGTGAATCTTTTCGATAAGGGCGGGGTGGATACGACCGTCGCTGATAAGTCTTTCGAGAGTAATTCTCGCTACCTCTCTGCGAACAGGGTCAAAGGATGAAAGGGTGATCGCTTCGGGTGTATCGTCGATAATAAGGTCAACACCTGTGATAGTTTCGAGGGTGCGGATATTTCTGCCCTCACGGCCGATAATTCTGCCCTTCATTTCATCGTTGGGAAGAGCCACAACAGAGACGGTAGCCTCTGATGCGTGATCAGCTGCACAGCGCTGGATAGCGGTAGTGATTATTTCACGGGCAAGATTTTCGCTTTCCTCGCGTACCATCTGCTCGTATTCCATAACCTTGACAGCCTTTTCTCTCTTAAGAGATTCTTCGATTGTATTTATCAAATCAATCTTAGCCTGCTCTTTTGTATAGCCCGATATCTTTTCAAGCATTTCTAACTGACTTCTTTTGATGCTTTCTGCTTCGGAGAGTTGGTTTTCAGCCTGCTTGATTTTTTCATCAAGCTGCTCTTCTTTTTTCTCTAAATTTTCAGTTCTTTTATCGAGACTTTCTTCCTTCTGAATCATTCGTCTTTCCTGACGCTGAACCTCGTTTCTTCTCTCACGAAGCTCTTTGTCGGTTTCATTTCTGAATTTATGAATTTCATCCTTGGCTTCAAGAATAGCCTCTTTCTTCTTAGTTTCAGCCTCAGCAACTGCCTGGTTGACAATGCGGATAGCTTCTTCATTAGCGGAGCCGATAAGTCCTTCAGCGGTCTTTTTTCTGTGTGCCTGACCGGCAACAAAGCCGATTACACCGAATACCACTGCACATACAGCGCCGATTACTATATATAACCAATCCAAAGTAGCAGCACCTCCTTCTTTTAAAATCTGAATATCATTTTTAGTTTCATCAAAAGAATTACAGTAATGTTACTCGAACGACAGTTCTGCACTATCCCATATATTTTAAAACAATTTATACAATATGTCAAGTGCAATAGGGTTAATTTTGATTAAAATTTTATATAAAAAGAATAATACTTATTGTTCGGAAACAGAAATCCGATTTATCCGTGCAGAGAAAGAGACCCGGTCTTTCTCCGAGTCTTGACCGCGCAGAAAAAACCACCGGTAATTAACCGATGGTTTCAGTAATTAATTTTTAAACTGCTTATTTTCTTCCGAAAAGCTTATCGAAAATAGTTTTAGGAAGAAGGAAAAGCTTTCTGAACACTGCGAAAATCTTATCGTAAAATGTCTCTTCCTCTTCTTCCGGAGCCTTCAAAGCCTCAAGCGCACCGCTTTCTTCATCGTAAAGAAGGAACTGCGGTCTGTTCTCATAAGTGAAGACATCGATATTATCATGGATGATTTCTTTAGAAAGAACCTCGTATTCGCCGGGGCTTGTAGAGTGACCGACATTTTTAATAAACCAGGTTCTGAACGGGAAAGCGCAGGTAGAAGCATCTATGTTCCATTCAGGTGACATAAAGTTATACTCGGGATATCTCTGCTGCTTATAGTCGTCAGCGAATCTTTCGCCGTATTTTGTGCAGGTTGCACCAGAAGAGGTAACGGGAAGACTTACGAGGCCGTCATCCATTGTGTTCGGACCCTCAGTAAGAGGAATGGCAGCCTGGCCGAATTTTGCGATAATAGCTACCTTAAGGTCTTCATTATTTGCCTCGGCGTCAAGATAAATTTCAGTAGCCTTATTTGCTATTTCGTTATGGTAATATGTAACCTTTGCAATAAGCTGTGCATATTTGTGGTTCGGGTCCGCATAATTTTCACCGTAGAGGAATTTCATAGCGGGAATAAAGTACTCATCGGGAATACATACCCACATAGTAGGAAGCGTAGAAAGTAAGTCACGGGCTGCATCAGCGATACCGCTGTAAATAGCCACTCTCAGCACGGGCTCTGCAAGGCAGTCAAGGAAGAGCTTAAGAATACCTGCCTCCTCCATAAGGTAGAGGAAATCCGAAAAAATCGGAGCTTCTGCCACATCATCAACGAAGTCGCACAAGCCGATGGGGCTGACATTGAAATTACCGCTGAACAGCTCACCGAAGAAATTCATACCGCCTGTCGAGGGAGCACGGAGAAGAACTGTATCCACTCTGTAAAGCTGTTCCTTATATTTATGCATATACGCGGTAACGACGTTTGCACCGAAGGAGGAGCCGACAAGCTCGATTTTCTCAGCATCTGTTTCCTCGAAAACCTGCTCAATGCCCTCGTTAAGATAATCGGCAAGATCGGCAGGTGACATTCTGCAATCGTAATAAAGCTCATATTTGCCGTCGCCCTTATATCTGAGACCCATAGGCTCAGTAACTACACCCTCCATGCTTGAGCCGTCGGGATTAAGAGCAAGCATTCCGAGAGTGTCCATAACATAGTTATAAATAACGGAACGCAATAAATTGAACTGTCCGTTCTTTATTGATTTAAGCATATAGCTACCGATATTACTGAGGTTATCGATGAATCTGTCCTTATCGAAGGGATAAAAAAGTGACTTCTGCTCAGGGTCATCCTCGTAGTAAATTTTAACACTGCTGGCGCCGAAGCCCTTTACTCTTACCTCGGGATAATGGTTATAGGTCTCGCCTCTGCCGGTAACGACAGGTCTTTCTGCGGCGCTGACACTAAAGGACACAGACATAACAGAAAATACGATAATACAAGCAAGCATAAGTGAGATGATTTTTTTAGCTGTGCTTCTCATTTGAAAGTCCCCTTTCATTTTTATTTTGTTAAATTTTACTCTTAAATTATCCAAAACATGCACCGAAAATATTAACTGTTTGTTAATAAATGCTTTTTCAGAAAAAATGACAGCCACAGTTTTTTCTGCAGCTGTCGGATATGTTATTTTATTACAGAAATATCTTTTCCGTTTAAGAGCTTATCGAAAATTCTTCTCGGAAGCTCTAATACTTTCATTAATAAAAAATACGCTTACAGTTTTATCCGTAAGCGTATTAATTATATTTCAGAAAAAAATATTATCATCCTAAAGAGAGTACTTCCTTAATCTTATCCATAACCTTTTTGGGGAAGAGTACGATTGCCTTAAAGACTTTCCAGAACTTCTGATATAAGGTCTCTTCTTCCTCTTCTTCTGTAACGGGAACGAGAACATTGTGATCGTCTTCGAGTACTGTCATATACTGAGGATATTCGGGGTCAGAGAAAACAGTAAGGTTTCTGTGAACGATGTTGTCAACGATATCCTGATATCCGGTAGAGGTTTCACTGTGCTCGAGACCGCGGAGGTACCATGTGGTAAAGGGAACGATACCTGTAGAAGCGTCAATGCTACGCTCGGGGTTAATAAAGTTATAGTCGGTATACTTCTGCTGAACATAATCGGCAGGAAGCTGAGCACCGTATGTAGTACAGGTAGCACCGAAGGAAGCTACGGGAACGGGTACGAAGCCGTCTTCCATAGTGTTCGGACCGTCAGTAAGAGGAATAGCAGCCACACCGTATTTTACGATAATGGAAAGGTGAACCTCATCCTGAATGTCTCTGTAAAGCTCTTCTGCATGGTTTGCGATTTCATAGTGATAATATGTCATATCAGAGATGAGCTTTGCAAACTCGTGATCGGGATCTCTGTAGTTTTCACCGTACATATATTCGAGTGCTGATTCGAAATATTTGTCAGGTAAGCATACCCATAAAGCAGGAAGAGTAGCTACAGCATCGCGGGCTACATCGCGTGCAGCTCTGTAAAGAGCGTACTGCATAGCGGGCTCAAGCATAGCGTCAATAAAGGGAGCAAGGATACCTGCTTCTTCCATAAGATAGAAGAAATCGGGGATAATGCCTGCACCGATGAAACGGTGTAAAAGGTCGCAAAGACCGATAGCACTTACATCAAACTCACCACTCATAAGCTCACCGAGATAATCTACGCCGCCGATTGAAGGAACACGGAGATTGATAGAGTCGATGTGTGAAAGGTCATTGCGGTAAAGATGAATGTAAGCTGAAGCAACATTTGCACCGTAGCTGATACCTACGAGCTCAACCTTGTCCTTACCGGAATGCTCCATTACCTGCTGGATATAATCATGAAGCTGGGGAGCAAGAACAACAGGAGACTGTCTGCTGTCATATTTGAAGATGTATCTTCCGTCCTCGTCCTGGAAGAGCGTGGTGGGCTCGATGGTAACACCGTCCATCATAGAACCGTCGGGCTTGTAAGCAAGCATGCCGAAGCAGTCCATAAGATAGTTATAAACACAGGTATAAAAGAGATTGGGTTCTTTGTTCTTTATAGATTTTACTATGTACTCGGGAATGTTTGCGAGATTGTCAACGAATCTGTCGAGAACCCAGGGATGGAAAAGAGATGTCTGCTCCGGGTCATCCTCATAGTAGATTTTAGCTGAACCGAAACCGGTAACAACTACCTGGGGATACTGAGTAGCATCGGGTTTTGTAATAGCCGTATTAGCGCCGAGAGCTACACTGCAGCATGAAAAAATCATGATAAGTGCAAGCACAAGGCTGAGCGTTGATTTGAACTTTTTCATAAAAATACTCCTTATTCTGACATTCCGCCAATTTTTCATAACTATGGTACATTTGAAAGGTATGAGTTTCTTTAAAGTATTATTAATAAACTGTGAACAGGGCATTCAGAGAAAAATTACGCTTACAGTTTTCAGCTATAAGGTTTATATCTGTACCGAGAGGAATCGCTGCTATGCCGTACTTTGTAATTATAGCTACATCGATACCTTCGTAATTTTTCTCCAAGTCAATAAAAATATCTTCTACCTTATTTGCGATTTCATAATGATAGAAAGTCATTTCTGAAATAAGCTTTGCGAATTTATGGTTTGGATTCTTATAATCCTCACCGTACATAAAGATCATGGCATCCTCAAAGTATGAGTCCGGTAAGGATACCCAGAGCGCAGGAAGGGTAGCAAGATAATCTCGTGCAGCATCTGCTACGGCATCGTAAACTGCTTCCTTGAATACAGGCACTACAAGAGCATTAAGGAAAATATCGAGAATACCTGCTTCCTCCATAAGATAGCAGTAATCGGGAATGATGCCTTCACCTGCAAGACGGTGAATGAAGTCACAGAAGGCTATGGGATTAATAGTGAAATTACCTGTACAGAGCTCACCGATGAAATTTATGCCGCCGATAGAGGGAACACGGAGCATAACCGTATCGAGCTTATGACATTCTTCGGGATAAAGATGCACAAAGGCGGCAACAACATTAGCACCGTAGCTGGAACCGATAAGCTCAACCTTGTCAACGCCGTACTTTTCTCTAAGCTGGTTAATAGCTGTAAGGAGCTGACCTGCTAAAATAAACGGGTTCTGTCTGTTGTCGCAGATAAACTCATACTTCTTTTCTCCCATCTCTCTGAGGAATGGGTCATCGTTAGCTACACCGGGCATATTCTCACCCTCGGGAGTAAGAGCAAGCATACCGAAGGAGTCAGCTATATAATTATAGATAATGTTATGTAAAACATCCGGCTTTTTATTCTTGATTGCATCGACAATATAATTGCCGACATTGCCGAGATTTCCGATTAATCTACCCCCATCAATAGGATAGAAAAGAGGAGTCTTTTCAGGGTCATCCTCATAGTAAATATTAACACAGCCGTAGCCTAAGCCTCACACGGTAATAAGGGGGTAATCCTCTTTTTCCTCTGCCCCGAGAGCTACACTGCAGCAGGAGAAAAGCGTAATAAGAGCAAGAATTAAACTGACTAAAGCTTTTACCTTTTTCATTCTGACATCTCCAATTCTCAAAAAATAAAAAAAACATTCAGATTCAGTTTTAACACTGAATCTGAATGTTTTAATCTAAAATATAATTTCGGGGTGACGCAAAAAAGACAGAATTACATCTGTCTGTCTGTTAAGATTGTGCCGATTTTCACTTTTTTTGTCAATCCCTTTTACAGTATTTTCGAATAAATTTTACAATTGAATTATACCCTTAAATTTACATAAATTGAATAATTTGTTAAAAGCACCCGATGTTATATCGGATGCTTTACAATAAAGATATTTTAATTTAAAGGCTCAAATAAGACCCTGTGCCATCATAGCATCGGCAACCTTAAGGAAGCCTGCGATGTTAGCGCCTGCTACGAGGTTATAGCCGAGGCCGTATTCCTCAGCAGCCTTGGCAGAGGAGTCGTGGATGTTTTTCATAATCTTCTTAAGCTTTACGTCAACCTCTTCCTCTGTCCAGCTGAAGCGCATAGCGTTCTGACTCATTTCGAGAGAGGAGCAGGCAACACCGCCGGCATTTACAGCCTTTGAGGGAGCGACAGCCTTACAGTTAGCCATAAGATAAGCCATAGCTTCGTTAGTTGTGGGCATATTTGCTACCTCTACATAGTAGGGAACACCGTTAGCAACTATCTGTTCTGCTTCCTTCATACCGATTTCGTTCTGTGTAGCGCAGGGCATAGCAATGTCAACCTTTACACCCCAGGGCTTTTCGCCTGCATGGAACTCTACGCCGAATTTATCGGCATAATCCTGTACCTTATCTCTGCCTGATGCTCTCATTTCGAGAAGATAATTAATCTTTTCCTCTGTGGTTACACCGTCGGGATCGTAGATATATCCGTCGGGACCGGAAAGAGTAACTACCTTACCGCCGAGCTCTGCTACCTTCTTAGCTGTACCCCAGGCAACGTTACCGAAGCCTGAAACTGCTACTGTCTTACCCTTGATTTCCTCGCCGAAGTGCTTAAGCATCTCTACCACATAGTATGTAGCACCGTAGCCCGTAGCCTCGGGACGGATAAGTGAGCCGCCGTAGGAAAGACCCTTACCTGTAAGAACGCCGTTTTCGAAGTTACCGTTGATTCTTCTGTACTGACCGAAAAGATAGCCGATTTCTCTGCCGCCTACACCGATGTCACCTGCGGGAACGTCGAGAGAGGGACCGATGTGTCTGCTGAGCTCTGTCATAAAGGCCTGGCAGAAGCGGAGAACCTCTCCGTCACTTTTACCTCTGGGGTCGAAGTCGCTGCCGCCCTTGGCACCGCCCATAGGAAGAGTGGTAAGGCTGTTTTTGAAGGTCTGCTCAAAGGCGAGGAACTTCATAATGCCTGTGTAAACGGAGGGATGGAAGCGGAGACCTCCCTTATAGGGACCGATAGCACCGTTGAACTGAACTCTGTAACCCGTATTTACCTGTACCTTGCCTTCGTCATCTACCCAGGTAACGCGGAAGGAAACCGTTCTTTCAGGCTCAACCATTCTTTCGAGAAGAGCAGCCTTTTCGTATTCGGGATGCTTTTCGATAACGGGCTCAAGAGAAGCCAAAACCTCTGTTACGGTCTGAACAAATTCAGGCTCGTGGGGATATTTTTTTGCTACTGAATCGATTACATTCTGTACATAACTCATAAAATTCC
>JAFXDE010000053.1 GCA_017516315.1 Clostridia bacterium
ATCAATGTTCCCGGTATCATCACAACACCGCATCTCGGTGCTTCTACTGCTGAATCTGAGGATAACTGTGCTGTTATGGCTGCACATCAGATAGAGGATTTTCTTCTTAACGGCAACATTAAAAACAGCGTGAACTATCCTGATGTGGAAATGGCAAGAAGCGAGGGCGGAAGACTTCTCGTTCTTCATAAGAATCTGCCTAATATTCTCACATCCATTACCGGACTTATTTCCGGTCAGGGCATTAATATCGAGCATATGGCTAACCGTTCAAAAGGCGATTATGCTTGCACTCTCGTAGATACACTTTCACATTTAGACGATGAAATCGTAGAGAAGATTTCACAGGGCGATAACGTTATCAGAGTAATCAGATTTGACTGATAAAAGAGCAATATTATACAGCCGTTTCTATTAGTAGAGACGGCTGTATTTTTGTGGAGGGAGGGAAGTGCTTTTAATTCAGACGGCGGAAGCGGAAGGGGGCGGGGAGCCAAGCGACCGCGGCGCGGTCAATCCCGGCGCTCAGCGGGCGTCGGGATTCCCTGTGGACAGGGGCTTGGCTCCCCGCCTCCCTCCGCTTCGTAAATTTAAAGGCACAACAAAACAGCCACGGATAACCGCGGCTGTAGAGTTTAAGTGTTATTATTCAGCTTCTGTTTCTTCTTCGTTTTCTTCTTCGAGTCTTAAGCTGTCCTTATGCTTTTTGTTCATCATAAAGCCGATAAGACCGCCGAGAGCAATAAGACTTGTAGGAGCAGCGATTATTTCGGGATTTTCGGCTACGGTCTGTGTAACCTGCTTAAGGAAGCCTTCGTCCTCTTCGGTTTCTTCCTCGTCGCTTACTGTATAGGTTTTCGTGGTAATGACATTACCGTTTGCATCGGTTTCATACATACCCTCGAGGAGCTGACCTAAATAGTCCGAATCGTAAGAGGCGGTATTTGAAGAGCCGAGAGCTGAGGAAACCTCGTCAGCGTATGTAGAAAGTATATCCTGAATATAGCCTTCCGCATCAGACGGTTCGGTTCCTGTACCGATTCCGTTGAAAATACTCTCTACTATCTGTGAAGCCTTTTCGCTGTCGGTAGGAACGATACCGTTTACCATATCCTGAACCTGACCTACTACGCCTGAGCTTTTTTCGCCTTCGAGAGCAGGATTTTTAATGATTCTGAATTCATAAAGGGCGGTATCCTGTCTGCTGCCGTCATTGTAATTGACCTCAAGGAAGACGGTTTCTTCAGTCTTTGAGGTGTCGAGTGCTGCGGCTGTTGTTGAGCCGGGAGCTACGGATATACCTTGGAGATAGAGAGAAAGAGGAGCTTTGCTGCCGCCGTTAAGCTGGTCGCCGATGGTTATGGGTGTAAACCATATCTTCTGACAGGAGGGAGCAACCTCTAAGGTATAATTGAGAATATCGCTGTAGAATTCCTTCTCGAGAGGGAAACAGCCCTTTTTACAGGCCAGATTGAAAAGCTTTTCAACGGAAGTGTTTTCCGGACAGGAAGCACCTTTTTCTTCGAGCATAGCCTCGAGAACGAGACGGTGAACAGCAAGCTCGCTTTCGCTTTGTGAGGCGTAGTAAAGAGCCTCAGCATTTATTTCAGTCTCGTATGCGTTATTGAGAATAGTGGCGAAGTATGTGTAGTCCACATATTCTTTGTCATCTGCAGTTACCTTGCTGTATTTTTTCAAAGGAACATTTTCTTCGTTTTCGGTTACTACAGCCACCTTAAGGAAATAGAAAAGCTCTTCCGTGGAGGGGTTATCCGAGAGGGGGATATAGGTATAGTCACCGAGATACTGCTTTACGGCCTGGACCCCGAGACCTGTCACTGTATCTACGCCTGAGGGAACATTTACTCCTGTTATTGCGCCGAGAACGATGGTCAGCGCCGCGTCAAGAGAAATACCTGCGGGGAAATCTGTCTTTTTATCGTAAAGGGCATAAACAGCATTGAATTCTATAGCCGCATAAACGATGGCTATTTTCATTTTATCCTCGCTGGTGGCTTCGTCGGGAAGCTGGATTCCGTTTCGGGTAAGAACAGCGCACATGCTGTCGAAATTATCCGTCATACCTGCCGATACTACTGAGTAGTAAATCATTTCTACGAGAGCTGAGTATATGCTGTCAACGGAGTCTTCGTCCAGATCGTTAAGGTCGATATAGCGGTTACATTCCTCGACAAACTGTTCGTATGTATGGCTGTAGGGGTTATCAGACGGTGTAGGGGTAAGAGCTGAGGGGACGAGGTCCATAGCATCCGTTCTTACGAAAAGCTGGTCAAGCCAGGCGAAATTATATTCGGGATTCGGGTTACGTGTGTTACCCGGATTGAGTGCCAGTCCGTTTTCCAAAGAAACGACGACTGCACCTGCACTCATAGGCAGAGCCATCGTAATAATCATTAAAACTGCAAGAAGAAACGCTGCTGTTTTTTTCATTTTCTTCGCTCCTGTCTGAAATATCATATTTATACAAATAAAGATATACTAATCCATTATTATACATTATATATGATACAACTTTATCCTTTGAAAGTCAACCGAAAGGGAAATATTTCGAAAAAAATTAACATAAAAACCAAGATGCTTATATCGATAATAAACGGGGCTTATCCTGCTTACGGTAAAAATACCTTTACTTTACCTAAAGAATATTTTTCTTAAAAAAGCGACAGACTGTTGCTTTTATGAATTTTTTGTGATATATTAATACTATATTAATTTTTCGGAGGTAAAAACAATGAAAAAAGTATTAAGTATTATCTTGGCGGCAATTATGCTTTTATCCTGTGCGGTTATTGCTTCTGCTGAAGAAAGCGTCAGCTTTACCGTAAACGGCGAGACAGTAAATCATCTTCCGCAGGTTTATGTTAACGGTATCGGCTCGAGAAAAATTTACGAGGTAGGCGACCCGGAGGAAACCTCTCTTTTCTATCCCGTAAACACTGAGGCTCTTTTAGCCGGCTTTACCAATATCGATAAATATTTCGAGGATGCGATAAAGAAAAATAATCCCGACATTCTTACCGAGGCTATCTATTCCATTGCTTGGGATGTTATGGGTAAGTCTGCTCTTATGCCCGACGGTAAGACAAATATGTTCGATGTAACCTATCATCCCTGTTATGTGGAATATGACGGAGACGGTAAGTTCATTTTCAGCTATGACAGCCGTCTCGACCCGGTAGATCTGGCTGACGATCTTTATGAGTTCGTAAAGGAGGTTAAGAGAATTACCGGCTGTGACCGTTATGAGCTTGTTTCCTCAAGCCACGGCGCCTCTATCGCTGCTTC
>JAFXDE010000054.1 GCA_017516315.1 Clostridia bacterium
AGCTATGTGCCCCCCAATGTGCCCCCCTGAAGCCCTCTAAACCGCATCAAATAAGGAAAGAATACTATCCTCCAAAACCGCGTGCCGAGGGTTCGAGCCCTTCTGCCCCTGCCAAAGGACATCGCAAAAGCGGTGTCTTTTACTTTTTAGTAAATACAGTAGAAGCAAGAACCCGAGGCACGCGGAGCGTGTCGGGCATCGTCACCAAAGCGCGCCCTGTGGGCGATGAAGCAAGGTGAGGATGGCGTAGCGGTCAAAATCGCTCTGC
The DNA here is from genome assembly GCA_017516315.1 of Clostridia bacterium. Taxonomy (GTDB): domain Bacteria; phylum Bacillota; class Clostridia; order Oscillospirales; family Acutalibacteraceae; genus UBA6857. The sequence continues at coordinate 269 of JAFXDE010000054.1, forward strand.
GCTCCAAGCAGAAAAGCGATTTTGGGCACCGCAAGAGGGCCATGGAGTGGTTCGAGCCCTTCTGCCCCTGCCAAAGGACATCGCAAAAGCGGTGTCTTTTTCTTTTATATGTCTAAATTGCTTCAAACAACCCTCTTGCTCTTTCCTGAATAATATCATTTCTCTTGCTTTATAAGCGATAAAAGAGTATAATTAAACGAAGAAAAGCAAAGGAGTGCCGATATGACTAAAATTATGTTTGTCTGCCACGGTAATATCTGCCGTTCACCTATGGCAGAGTTTATATTTAAGGATTTAATCAAGCAGCAGGGGAGAGAGCGTGAATTTGTTGTCTGCTCCTCTGCTACCAGCACAGAAGAAATATGGGGAAATATCGGCAATCCTGTCTATCCACCTGCGAGGGAAGAATTGAAAAAGCACGGTCTTACCTGTGAGGGTAAAAGAGCCGTGCAATTAAAGAAAAGCGACTATGATAAATATAACCTTTTTATCGCTATGGATAGCAATAATATCCGTAATATCGGCAGAATCTTCGGTAAAGACCCTGAGAATAAAGTGCACAAGCTGATGGATTATACTGAGCGTAAGGGCGATGTGGCAGACCCCTGGTATTCGGGAAGATTTGATGTGGCTTACAGAGACATTTATGAGGGTTGCTTAGGCTTGCTTGAGAGCCTAAGCTGATTTTCGGGAATGAAAGGCAGAGAAAAGAATGAATTTTATAGTGCTTGACCTTGAATGGAACCAGCGGCTTAAAGGTCAAGATAAAATAACAGAGCCTGTCAGACTAAGGGGAGAGATTATTCAGATAGGGGCAGTAAAGCTCGATGAAAGCTGCTCTGTGACGGATACCTTCAAAATTATGATTTCTCCCGTATATTATAAAGTAATGCACAGTACGGTGTCCGAGATTACGAAAATCACTACAAAGGATTTGCAGAACGGCTTGTCCTTTCCTGAGGCTTTTGAGCAGTTTAAAACCTGGTGCGGTGATGACTTTGCTTTTGTTGTGTGGGGGACAGATGACCTTGATATGCTCTGTGACAATATGCAGCTTCATAATATAGACACATCGCAGATGCCGGCTACATATAATCTTCAGCTTGCCTTTGATAATCAGGTGTCAAAGGAGCATCGGCAGATTTCCTTGGCAAGAGCTATGGAAATGCTCGGCGAGCCTGCTTTGAGGTTTCACGATGCGCTTAACGATGCACTGAATACGGCACATATATGTACACATCTGGATATGAAAAAAGGTTTGGCAGAATGTGAGATAAAGAGAAAAGTCAAAAAAATGAAAGCACGCAAAAAGCCGAAGGAAAAAAAGAAAATCCTGCCGCAGAAGCCTGAAAAGCTTTATCCCTCTAAAAAATCAGCCCTTAAGGATAGGGAGCTAACGAGATTTTTCTGTCCCGATTGCGGAGAAGAGATAGCGTGCAGCGGCTTCGTAGAGCAAAGCAGCAGAAGGTTTATGGCTGTCGGCAAAACAGAATCGGGGAAAGAATTTTTTGTGAAGTTTAATTTCACTAAATGGGGTGAACGGGAATTCAGCGTTTCCCGTACGGTTAATGAAATGAACGAGGAGAAAAAATCTGTATATCTTAAGCGGAAGAAACGAAATGCAAAGTACGGATCGAGGTATTATTACAGAAACCAAAAAACGCTGTAGGAAGAATTTTATAATAGAGATAATATTTCTATGATATTTTAAAATTGTTGAAAATAGTTTAATTTTATGATATTGTTAAAAAAAGAAAGGAGAATTAATTATGAGAAAGCTTAAAAAACTTTGGCGGTCATTCTTTCGCTTGTAATGCTTTTTTCTTGCTGCAGTATTTTGTCTTTTGCTGAAGAAAGAACGGAAAAAGCAAATAACTATCCCTTTATTCTGGTTCACGGCCTTGGCGGATGGAGTCAGTATGATGCCATTACCGAAACCTATCCCTATTGGGGCGCGGGTGCAGGTATGAGCGAGGGTCAGGGTGACTTCGCGGAATTACTTTCAGAAAACGGGTATGAGGCTTATGCCGTCTCTGTAGGACCCGTAAACAGCGCCTGGGACAGAGCCTGCGAGATTTATGCTCAGCTGACGGGTACTGTGGTCGATTACGGTGCGGCACACTCTGAGGCTCATAATCACGCACGCTACGGCAGAAGTTTTGAGGGTAAGCCTCTTATGGGCAGGGCATGGTCTCCCGATGAGCCGATTAACCTTATCGGTCATTCCTTCGGCGGCCCTGCGAACAGACTTTTTGCTTCTCTTATGGCTTTCGGAGACGAGGCTGAAATCGCGGCTACGGGAAGCGATACCTCTCCTCTTTTTACGGGAGGACACAGTAAGACCGTACACAGCGTAATCACTCTTTCCGGATGTCATAACGGCTCGCAGATTTCTAATCTTATCGTCGATCCCGTAGTACCTCTCTTTGCTATCGCGGTTATGGTAAATCTTATGTATGCCTTCGGCGGCGGAGCTGCTGGGATGAATTCCGATCTTGCCCTTTCGCATTTCGGTCTTACTCCCGATGAAGGTACGGGGAAGGTTGACTTTGACCTGAGACGGATTATAAATTATGTTAAAGCCAAGGATAATGCAGGTGTAGATCTCACCGTGGGCGGCTCTCAGAAGCTTAACGAAACCATAAAAATGAGTCCGGATACCTATTATTATTCGGTTTCGGGCACTGTTACCGAAGAGAATAAATGGGGTATGCAGGTTAAAACCCACGATACTACTCCGATTTTTGATGTTACTACATGGCTTATTACGAAGAGTCAGGGACTTACCATCGATGGAATAAAGATGGATAAGGAATGGGCAAACAATGACGGTATGGTACCTTTGAAGAGCGCTCTTTATCCATTGGATGAAAAGGATAATGCCTTTTCCTACGAGGAGGTACTCAGTCAGAACAGCATAAAGCCCGGCTCCTGGTATTACCTTAAAACCATTTACGGAATGGATCACGGCGATTATTGCGGAACTACCGACGATTATCCTGAGGGATACGAAAGCTTCTGGCTCGGTCTTGCCCGGATGGCCACGGCAAAATAAAAGAACAGAATTAGCATTTTGCATCATTGTGATGCGTTTTATACAAAGTGTAACAGAATTTTACGCGTAAAAGATTGACTTTTAATATGTTTTTTGTTATTATTAATAAGTTAGATAAATCGGGAAGGAGAGTGTTATATTATGAAAAAATATAGACCGGAAAAATTATACGACCTTATCCCTTCGCAGCAGTCAATGTATCTTATGGTTAAGTACAGCTTCAGCAAGCAGCTTACACAGATACCTACATCCTTTGCGGTTGATCGTGATATGGATTTAGAGCTTCTTACAAAAGCACTTAACATCGAATTCGAAAGAAACGATTCCTTGCGTCTCAGATTCATCAAAGACGGAAAGAGCATCAAGCAGTATTTCCTGCCTTCTTTCAAAATGAACAAGGTTCCTTGCAAATATTTCCGTAATCAAAAGGAGCAGGATGAGTTTTTTGGCGCTGATGCGCAGAAGCCTGTTTATTTCCTTAAGGATGAATGCTTCAGAATTTACTTCTTTAAAAATGCAAACGGAAATGACGGTATTTACTTTAATGTAAGCCATCTGAATATGGATGCTCTCGGCTCAATGATATTTTACCTTGACCTTATTTCCGTTTACAGACATCTTCGTTACGGTGCAGAGATGCCGAAGCCTCTCGACTCTTATGAGGAGTACATAAAAGAAGAGCTTGTAAGAATTACAAATGAAAAGAAAATGAAAAAGCATGAGGCCTTCTACAGAGAATACTTCGCAGAGGGCGGAGAACCCTTCTATGCCGGTGTACACGGTCCTGCTTTTCTCGAGAAAATGAGAAAAAAGAAAAAGGATCCGAATCTCCGTGTTCCTGCCGCCTATAATCCCATTTATGACAAATGTAATATGATTAAAGAGCATATAGGTACAGAGGATGCGAATAAGATAATTAACTACTGTACCGAAAACAAAATAGCGCCCGAAAGTCTCTTTATGTTCGGTCTTCGCTGTCATGCTTCCGCCATCAACTACCGTACCAAGGACGTATTTATGATGGCTACCTGCTCAAAGCGTTCCACTATCAAGGAAAAGAATATGAGTGGCTGTCTTGCTCAGCCTATTCAGATCCGTACTATAATTGATGAGGATAAGACCTTTGCCGAAGGTGTAAATGAGTACACCAGAGTAAGAACTAATCTTTACCGACACTCAGAATACCCCTACATCACTGCCCGTGATATGTCGAGAGAGATGTTTAACTACGGTCTTATTCAGGGTCCTGCCTGTCTTATGTTCTCCTGGATTCCCGTGCCCTTCGATTTAGGTGATCACGGTCTGAAGCTTGATTTCAGAACCTATGACCTCGGCAGATATTTTACACCTCTTTACACTATCTGTTCTACAGACCCTCTTGACAAGGGCTTTAACCTTAATTATATGTACCGTGTCAAGCTGTCAAACAAAGAGCAGATTCAGGCACTTCATAAGAATGCTATGAAGGTTATCCTTACAGGTATCGAAAATCCCGGAATTACTGTCGGTGAGCTTCTCGATATGTGTCTGGAATAAATAAACTAAACTAAAAGAAACAGAAATTTTAAGGAGATTCAGAAATGACTATTCAGCACAGCAAAAAAGAAAAGAAAGAAATTGCAAAACTCAGAACTAAGCTTCACAATATGGGCCCTTGCTCTACAATCAAGGAAATGTTCGTAAGAAGTGAGGCCTTCGGTGACAGAATTGCTGTAGTGGAAAAAATCAAAAAGCAGGATGTATGCTATACTGTTAAAGAGTTCCACGACAGAGTAAGATATGTAGGTACTGCTCTTTATGAGTTAGGTCTCGGCGGTAAGCATATCGGTATCGTCAGCGAAAACTCCTACAGCTGGATTGTAATGTTCTACGCTATTACCTGTGGCGGCGGTGTAGCAGTGCCTATCGATAAGGAGCTTTCAGATAAAGATATCAGTATGCTCATTTCAAAGGGTGATGCCGTAGCTCTTTGCCACAGTAAGAACTACAAAGAAACAGCGAAATTCCACATTGAGCAGGATGACCGCTGTCAGTATTGCTTCAATATGACTCCCGGTGCAAAGGCGGAAGGCGGTAAATTCCTTACTGTCGACACTCTCGCAGAAATGGGTAAGGAGCTCGTAGAGGCAGGAGACAGACGCTTCATCGATAAGGAAATTACAGGCGATATGCTCGCTGCTATCGTTTTCACATCCGGTACCACAGGCACAAACAAGGGAGTTATGCTTACTCACTTTAATTTCTCATCTAATGTTGACGGACTTTTAGAGTTTCTCGGACCTGAGCAGTCTACTATGTCCATACTGCCTATGAACCATGTATATGAGCTTTCCTGCAGTATTCTTACCGCTATTTATATGTACGGTGTTATTTACATAAATGACAGCCTTAAGAATATTCTTCCCAATATCAATGACTTCAAGCCTACAGCTATGGCAGTTGTTCCTCTTGTTCTTGAAGCTATCTATAACGGTATCTGGGCTAAGGCGGAAGCCAGCGGAAAGGCTGATGTAATGCGTAAGGCTATCAAGGTAAGTAATAAGCTCCTCGAAATAGGTATCGATATCCGTCCTATCGTTTTCAAGCAGATTAAGGAAAACTTCGGCGGTCAGTTCCCGACTATGTCCTGCGGCGGCGCACCTGCCAGAGCAGACCACATCAAGAATCTTTCAGAACTCGGCTTTAATATCATCTCCGGTTATGGTATGACAGAAGCATCTCCCACCATTACTCTTCATAAAAACGGCAGAAAGAAGCCTCTTTGTGCAGGCCGTGCTTTCCCGAGAGCTCAGTTCAGAATTGACTCTCCCGACGAAGACGGTATCGGTGAAATTCAGGTAAAGGGCGACAATGTTACTCAGGGCTATTATAAGGACGAAGAGGCTACTAAGGCTTCCTTTACCGAAGACGGCTGGTTCAAAACAGGTGACTACGGCAGAGTGGACGAAGACGGCGAGCTTTATGTCACAGGCAGAAAGAAGTTCCTCATAATTCTTCCTAACGGTGAAAACATTTTCCCCGAAACCGTAGAAAGCAATATTATGGAACATCTTCTCTATGCTGTTGAAGTCGTAGCCTTTGAAGAAAAGGTAGAAATCCTCGGAAGAGAAAATGTAGTAATGTCCGCTGCTGTTTATGTAGATAAAAATAAGCTTAAGGGTATGACTGATGAAGAAATCATCGAAAAGACCAAGGCTGATGTAGCAGCATCAAACAAGGGACAGCCTGCTTACAGAAAGGTACAGAATGTCTATGTATCCTTCGAGGAATTCGAAAAGAATTCTACCAGAAAGGTAATCAGACAAAAAGTTATCGATAGATATACAAAAACTATTGCAAAATAATCTTTTTTGTTATATTATATTAAGGAATTATTCTTAAGGAGGTTAAAGCTATGCTCGATAAAATGAGAGAGGTTATCTGCCGTTATGTTTCCATCGACCCCGAGAAGCTTACGGAGGATACAAATATCAGAAGCGAACTCGGTCTTAACTCACTCGAGCTCATCAATATTGCTGTTGCAATCGAGGATGAATTCGATGTAGAAATTCCTGACCGTGAGGTTGCTAACCTTGAAACTCTCGGTGATGCAATCAAAATCATTCAGAAGTATATGGAAGACTGATAAAGAAAGAACTGTCCTTTGGACAGTTCTCTTTGTTTACGGTCACACCTTTTATTTCAACTCATCATCCATCTTGAAAAGAAGAGGAAAGTATGTTATCATTAAAAAAAGGAGGAATGAATTATGAAAAAACTTATCTCATTGATTTTGTCAGCGGCTATGCTTTTTGCTTTTTGCGTTCCCGCTTTCGCAGCTTCTTCTGAGGCACCTTTTGCAAACAGCGAGTATTATGAGCTCGGTGATTATACTCTTCATTACAGAGTCTTTGAACCGAAGGGGGAATACAAAAAGCAGCTTCTGCTCATTCACGGCTTCTGCCTTTCTACCGTATCCCTTGAGGGAGTAGCAGAGGAGTATGCGAAAAGCGGTTACAGAACAGTTTTAGTGGATGTGCCGAATTTCGGTTATTCCTCGAGAGAAACCAATAATACAGCCTTCCTTTCCAGAGAAGAGCTTATCGGCTCTCTTATGACCTCTCTCGGAGGAAAGTGGATAGTAGGCGGTCACTCAATGGGCGGAGGAATAGCTATTAATCTTGCCTGCGATTACCCTGAGAGTGTTACGGGACTCGTTCTTTACGCACCTCAGACCTCAGCTGAAACAGAAGGAAATCAGCAAAGTCCCGTTATGGGAATGATGATGCAGACTGTTTATAATGTTATTCTCGGTATCTGCCTTAAGTTCCCGTTCCTTGTGCGCATTTTTGTTTCGACCAGCTTCAGCGATGGTGACTACGCTAAAAATTATGACCTTACCCGTGTGACGGAGCCTCTTGCTCTTCCGGGTACGGGCGCAGGTATTTCTCTTATGACTACTCATACGAGAGGACCTGAATTTGACAAGCTGAAGGCTTTGGAGATTCCCTGTGTCATTATCACTGCCGAAAACGATAAGGTAGCTATGAAGGATAATCTCCGGGCTATTATCGATAACGCTCCTGCAGATACTGAGGTTTTCGAGCTTCAGAAGGGTGGACACATGATGATGGAGTATGCTCCTGCGGATGTAGCTGCTAAAACCTTCTCTGCTATCGAAAAAGCATAAAAGCATATAACAAAAAGCTTACCCCACCGTTTTTTATTATCGGTGGGGTTTATGTATTATTTTCTTGCCTTAAGCTGACTTATGAGGATGTGGCCGATGCCTCTTGCACCCTTCTTTATGTATTGACCGAGGTTTCTATTGAAGCCGGTCATAACGGGATTTTTAAGGTCGGCTTCACTTTTTCCGTCAGCTTTGCTTTCTCTTACGCTGATGTTGTCTCTCGTAAAGGGAGCGAGAGGGGAGATATCGGGTGCGGTAATAAGCGCACCGTCTGCGAAGGCGCAGATTTCATTTCTTTCTGTCTCACCGAGGCCTTCGGAGGACATAGGGTATAATCCGAAAAGAGCTGTTTCACTGCTTCCGTTATAGGCGGGAGCTATGCTTTTTCCTTGCGCCGCTACGAGAGTATAAGCATCCAGCACCTCGCCTTTTGCTCTGCTCCAATGGTTTCGCTGTTTGCCGTAATAGGTGCCGTAAGGGTTCATTCTGACGGTTTTATCCTTTTCGAGTCTCATAGGACAGTGAGCCATAGAAGAAAGTACCTGACGGGCATTTGCTACGATAAGACCGCCTTTTTCGTCGTAAAGACCTACGAAGCCGCCGGTAAGCTGGTGATTGAAGGACGCAAGAGAGGTGTTAAGAGGATCACATTCGGGGAAAGACTGAGTTCTGAAGGCGGAAATGTCATCCATAAAGTTTCTTTTTATAACAGAAATATCACCGTCGAGGCAGGGGGTAATCTGGAAGGGTGCCGTCTCTGTCCATTTCATATCGGTAAATCTTCCGAGAGAGGAGTTTTCCGTGGAAATGGAGGTGTTTTCTGCCGTGTAGGGATAGTTAACGGTAGTTCTCACGAAAATACCGTCGGAGAAATCCGTTTTAAAGAAATCGAAAACAAAGGAGCCTTCCTTAAGCTCACGGGGAAGATGAATTTCACCCTCGATTCTTATGCCCTCTCCCTTTCCTGCCATCGGCAGAGGAGAAAGCTTTCTTTCGGTAAAGAAATACTTACTGCCGCCGTAGGTTATGAAGGAATTAAGAAAATCTCTCCTGCCGATAATTCTTCCGTCAGAGACAACCTTTTCTACTGTACCCTTCGATGTGAAATCTATCTTCATTCTGCCCGTTTCAAGGCTATATTTCAGCTCTTTGTCTCTCTTTTCGCTGTCGTATGAAATCTCGATTTCATATTTATCCTTGATATCGGCGAATTTCATAATTATGAAAGCTGAACCGCAGTCGCTGTCTGTGGCCACGGCGGTAAAGTCTTCGAGTCCCTCAGCAGTCACAGCAAGAGCAGAGATGTCGCTGATTTTTTCTTTTATCTCTGCCTGGACACTCTGAAAAGCAGTGCCGTTAATGTTATGAACGGTAATTTTCTCCGTCTTCGGCATAGCGGCAAGCTCTTTTTCTGTTACTCTGCTGCCGTATTCGAGCGCAGTTTTCTCTCTCTGTATATTAAGAACGGGAGTAGCAAGACCGAAATGTGTGGTAGAAAGAAGAAGTATACGGTCATCGAAGGAGGGTGAAAGAGAATCCCTTTCGCCGGTAATCTTTGACATCATCCTCGCTCTTTCGAGGCGCGTCCATATTTTTCTGTTAAAAGGCTTTTCTGACCAGGAGGCGTAGCCTGTGAAGTTGCCGTCAGCAGTATCGTGGGTAAAGTCTATTCTGCCTACGGCTTCGTGATTTTCGAGGTATCCGCCGGGTGTATCGAAAACTATGTAGGGTAAATCTGCTATTTCCGTTACGAGGCCGTGAATTCCGTCTGTATTGGCAAGCTTTCCCGTAAGAGGGCCGAGGTCCATAGTCTCCCAGAAAATAGCGTCAGCATCCATATTTATGAAAAGGAAAAGATCACGGTTTATTTCTCCGCTTTCCTGCTTTTTACGAAGGTCCTTTACCCAGGCGCGCAGACATCCGGCGTCGCACACATCGGAATTACTGTAGGTGGGGATGACGGTCATACTCTCGCCTTTATAGGTGTAGGTGAGGGGATTAAAGGCGATTTCGTCGGAAAGCTTCGGCACGATGGTGCGGAAGGCATCAAAGGGAACTGCGCTGTAGTAAAGACAGAGTGCCTTTACTCCGAGCTCATTGTAAAGTCTTACCTGAGAGGGGGTAAACATAACCTCCTGAGGACGGACTATTTTTTCGCATTTGCCGAAAATGTCCCGAAGACCGCTTCCGTTTTCATTAGTAACGGCGAGGTTGATGCTTTCACGGAACTCATCCTCGGTCATAGCTGAAAGAGCACCGTTATTGTAGCCCATAATAATATTTTCGTCGCCGTATTTATTTACTCTTTCCTTCATCTTTTCGATGATGTCGGGAGCGTATTCGGGAAGAATCTTCTGAAGAGAGAAAAAGTTTTCTGTGTCCCAGGTGCCTTTTACGGGAATACCCTTTTCGTTCAGGTCTGTAAGTACATCTAAAATTTTTCTGATAATTCTTATATCTGAGCCGAAGCCTAAATTATCGTTGGTGTCGCCTCTGTAGGAATGGTAGCAGTTTACGTGAAAGCCGTAGGCTACGTGAATTTTATTTTCTTTCATATATGCCTCCGAAATTTATTTTCTTTTTACGATTATAGCATATCTCAGTGTAACTTTCAATCTGAAAAAAGAAAACCGACACTTAAAAAGTGTCGGCTATTCAACTGATTATGTATTAAAGAGATGAAAGAAGAGAAATTACGAAATCGATAATCTGCTTTTTGATATCGAGAATTGCGAGAATGATTTTGATAAGGAAGCAGGGCTCTTCTTCTGTGGTCTCTTCTGTAGCAGCCTCTGTGGTAGCTTCTGTAGTAGCTTCTGTAGAGGGCTCTGCAGTAGTGGCTTCTGTGGTCGGCTCAGTAGTGGGAGCAGCAGTGGTGGGAGCCTGGGTGGTAGGTGCCTGAGTAGTAGCCTCTGTAGTGGGAACGGTAGTGCTTTCTGTAATCTGTTCCGCTACGGGAGCGTTAAGCTCTTTGATTTCTGCTGTAACAGCACCTAATACGAAGCCTGTAGTAAAAAGAAGCGCTACGACAATTACGACAGTAATTGTTTTCTGTATGAGAAGTTTATTTTTGTCCATTTTTTCCGTCTCCTTAATATTTAAAAACTTAATCAGCGGTCTAATACATCTATCATTCTATCACACTTATTCCGTAAGGTCAATTGTTATTTTAACTTTTTTTGGATATATATTACTTTCTTTTTCGTAAATTTTTACTTTTAAGGGTAAAAATATGTTTTTTGGTTGAAATTCTTCCGATGTTATGAGATAATGAATATATTACTGACGGATAGAAATTCTGTTCACGGTTATTTGTTCTGATGATTTACGGGGAGAAGACCGCGTAACTGCTCTGTAATACAAATAACCGAAAAAGAAAGCCCCGACCTGATTTTACGGTACGGAACCGATATTAAAGGATGATTGATATGATAAAAATACTGGCAGTAGATATGGACGGCACCTGTCTTGACTCAAACGGTCAGATGGCACCCGAAACCTTGCAGGCACTTAAAACAGCTGCCGAAAAGGGTGTGCTCGTGGTTCCTACCACAGGCAGAAATGTTAACTGTCTGCCTAAGGCTCTCAAAAATCAGGATTTCTACCGTTATATTATTTCCTCTAACGGCTCTCTTGTGGTCGATACACAGGAAAATGAGATACTTTTCGAGGCCTGCTTCGACGCTGAGACCGGTGCGGAGATTCTCAGAAAAACCAAGGGTATGCAGATTTTTAAGGCCGCACACATAGACAGAGATTTTCACACTCAGGGCAGGATATTACAGCTTATGGTCAAAAAGTTTTTTAAGGACAACTCTGTAAATATTATCTATGTCAGAAATATGAAAAAATTCATCAGAAAGAATAATAAGAGAATTGAGGAAATTCAGTTCTTTTACAAGGAGGACGAAGGCTATCGCAGCAGGATTAAGGAAATTATCGCGGACTATCCCGAAATAACCGTAGCCTTTTCCAAAGGCTATGCCGAAATCTATAACAAAAAAGGCTCCAAGGGTACGGCGCTTCTCGCTCTCGGAGAGGCCCTCGGAATCAGTGCCGACGAAATAGCCTGCATCGGTGACGAGGAAAATGACATTTCTATGTTCGATGTGGCAGGATTTCCTATGGCTATGGGTAACGGCATCGAGGCTGTTAAGGAAAGAGCCAAGGTAATTCTTCCTACTAACGACGAAAAAGGTGTAGTGTCAGCGATTTATGATTACATCTTAAAATAAAAAAACTGATCCCTCACTTTACGGTGAGGGATTAACTGTTATGAGGTCTTATTCTGCTGCTTCCATTTTTGCTCTCTGCTCGAGAACTGAGGTGTGGATGTCTTCTTTTGTTTTGCCGGTGAGCTTATAGAAGAAGAAGGGAACACCTGCTAAGAACATCATAATACCGTGTACGATAGTATAGAAGAAGAGAAGAGTAACCTTGGTTTCGAGACTCTGTACGGGGTTGGGGATAAGATCCGTAGGCTGGATATAGCCGATAATGGAGCTTTCGCCGTAGAGAATAAGCGGAGCAAGAGTGCTGGCGATGGTGCCGCTTATGAGAGTACCGATACCGATAACGAAGGGGAAGGATGCGTCGAAGCGCTTGCCTGTTTTAAGCTCGATGGTTTCGAGAACATCAGCCTGGAACATAGAGGGAAGAAGGTTTGATGCACCGAACTGAAGACCGATGAGGAAAAGGAATACTATAAATACTATCTGTAAAGCGGCCGTGCCTGTTTTGAAGTAGGTGTAGCCTACACCGAATGCGATGCAGTTAGCGCAGAGTGAGTAGATACCGCTGGCGATGTAAAGCTGTCGGGCATCGAATTTTTTGAGAAGGAAATTGATTACGAGCATACCTACCGCGGTACCGATGCCTACGGGGAGAACGAAGAGAATCTTTTTAGAAACGTCTCCGAGAACAGCGGCTGCGATGAAGGTTTCCATATAGGTTGCGAGTCCTCTGAAGGATTTGAGAAATTCAGAGAGGATAATAGTCCAGGCATATTTATTTTTTACGATATCCTTGAAGCCTAAGAGAGGATTTTGTCTTTTTTCGGTGTAAACCACTCTTTCTCGAACAAGCTTCATACCTAAAAGAACAGTGATTATACCTACTACAGAGCAGAGTGCCGCTGAAATTATGTACTGTAAGCCCTCGACGCTTCTGATGCTTGTGCCTGTAACGGATTCGATAAGCTCGGGGTTATCCTTGCTCCAGATAAGACCGATAACTAAAAGAATAACAACGGGTGCGGAATTACCTACAGCAGAAGAAATACTTCTGAAGGAAAGAACCTGGTCGCGCTCTTTAAGATTGGGAGTCATAACATTGGCTATCATATTGATAGAATTGCCAAAGGTGCAGAAAACACCCCATAAAACAGCCAGAGTGATAACATAGATAAAAAGAACTGATTCGGAAAGTCCGGGAGGGGCCCAGAAGGAAAGGACCATAACTATAGACATAGGTATGATAACGAGGGTAGTAATAGGCTTGAATTTTCCGCCCTTACCCATTTTTCTTCCGTCGATGTACATAACGATGAAGAAATTGAGGATGAAGGGGATAATGCCTGTAAGAAGGTTGAAAAGAGAGGTCTGCTCCTCGGGGAGACGGAGAACATTAACGAGATAAGCGTTTCTGTTACCGCCGACCATACCTGTCATGGTTGTGTAAAAGAATACGCCGACGAGATAAAGAATAAACTCGGCTTTTCCTACATGCTTTTTTGACTCCGCATCGTAAACGGGAGCACCGGTTAATGAATTTGACATAAAGTTTTCTCCTTTTACTATATTAGAAATATAACTGCTTATATAATACTCGATTTGCTTTTTTAAAGCAAGATAAAATGCACAAAAATATGTAAAAAAATTAATAATTGAAATATAAAATGCACAAAGTACCTCTAAACGGTTACTTTTAGCCTTAAAATGTGTTATGATTAGTAAAAGGAAGGTGAGTTCTATGTCAAAATATCCTATAAGTAAGGAATACGGCATATTCCGTTATTTTAAGCCGCCGGTGTATGCTCCGATTTTTCCGATAGCGGCCAAGCTTTTGACTGCTCCCTCTTTCCTTTTTAAGGACGGGACTCTCTTGGTAAAAGAGCATAAGATAAAAAGCTTTGACGGCTGCGAGCTTACGGCTTATGTTATTTCTCCGAAAAATCTAAAAAAGGACGCACCCTGTCTTATTAATTTTCACGGCGGCGGATTTGTTTTTGAGGGCGCCTTTCATCACTACCGTCTGGCGATGGCTTATGCGAAAGAAGTCGGCTGTAAGGTGGTTTATGTTAAATACCGTCTCGGACCGAAATATAAATTCCCTGTACCTATGGAGGACTGCTACAGCGTTCTCGAATGGGTTTATAAAAATGCAGAAAGCCTCGGTATAGATAAAAATAATATCGCTGTGGGCGGTGACAGTGCAGGGGGCACTCTTTCTGCGGCGGTCTGTCTTATGAACCGTGACAGAAAAAGTGAAATCCCTATCCGTTTTCAGCTTTTGGTTTATCCTTTCCTTGATATGAGAAACGAAAGTGCATCGGCGAAGAAATATACGGACACGCCTATGTGGAACTCTGTTCTCACCGCTAAGGTAAAGCCTCTGCTTATGCCTGACGGTGAAGTAAATATTTCTTACATCTCACCCGTGGAAAGTGAAAACCTTTCGGATTTACCTCCCGCATACATAGAAACGGCAGAGTTTGACTGTCTTCACGATGACGGTATTCTGTATACTGAGCTTCTTGAAAAAGAGGGAACAGAGGTTGAACTTTTCGAAACCAAGGGTACTATGCACGGATATGATATAGCTTTTAAGTCTCCTACGGCACTTAAAGCCATAAAAAAGAGAACTGATTTTATGAAAAAGATGTTTGAGCTGAGGGCAGAAAATAAATAAAGGCAGGAAAAATATGTTAGTTGTACTTATCGTAATTTATATAGTTTTTATTTCTCTCGGTCTTCCCGACTCTCTTTTCGGTGTTGCCTGGCCTGTAGTACATACGGAATTCGGAATAAGTGAAGGCTTTGCTTCGGTTTACAGTATCATTATCGGTGTATGTACAGGCGGTGTCAGTTTCGTTTCGGGTAAGCTCATAAGGAAATTCGGCACGAGCAAGGTTACTCTTGTTTCCATTCTCGTTACCGCTGTCGGTCTTGTGGCCATCAGCTTCGCTCCGAACATAGCCGTAATGATGATAAGCTCAGTTATTATGGGCTACGGCGCAGGTGCCATTGACACGGGTCTTAATAACTTTGTGTCCCTTCATTACAAAGCACACCATATGAACTGGCTTCACTGCTTCTGGGGTGTGGGTGTTACCGTAAGTCCTCTTATAATGTCCGTATTTTTAGGAGACGGCGGTACTGAGTGGAGAAAAGGTTACAGAGTTGTCGCTCTTTTACAGCTCCTTATAGCTCTTCTCGTTTTCTTCTCTCTTAAAAAGTGGCGAAGTATAGAAAAGGCAGAAAAAGAAGAGGCCTCCTCTGAAGAAGCCTCGGCAGGTCTGCTTGACATAATGAAAATAAGAGGTGTGCTGACAGGAATACTTTCACTCGGTGCTTACTGCAGTATGGAATTTCTTCTCGGTACATGGGGAGCAAGCTATGCGGTAAATGTTTTCGCTGTTTCTCCCGATGTGGCGGCTAAGTGGGTATCTCTTTATTACGGCGGTATAATGGTCGGCAGAGTTGTTTCAGGCTTCCTGTCAATGAAGTTTAACGATAAAAGTCTCATCAGAGGCGGTATAGCCGTGGCTTTCATCGGTATTATTATCTTTGCGCTTCCGTTAGGTACAGCTTCTCTCTTTGGCTTTTTCCTTATAGGTATGGGCTTTGGGCCTGTTTTTCCGAGTGTTCTTCACAGTGTCCCCGAGCGCTTCGGCACGAAGTATTCGGCTGATATAACAGGCTACCACATGGGCGGTGCTTATGCTATCGGCTTTGGGGTTCAGCTTCTTTACGGCTTTGTCGCTACGAAGATAAGCTTCGTTATAACACCCTTTGTGCTTATTGTTCTGTGTGTGGCTCTCGTTATCTTCAACGAAACTACCGTGAAAAAGACAAAAACATAATATTTATCTTAAGTACTTGAAAAAATTTCACTTTTGGATTATAATATACTATGCTTAAAAGCTTATTTTTCCCGAAAGGAGTTTTATAGATGAAAAAGATTATCTGTAAGGTCGAATATGATACCGAAAATGCAGAGCTTGTAGCAAAGTTTACAAGCGGTGAATTCGGTAGCGCAGACGGCTACGAAGAAAGTCTTTACGTTACTGCTACCGGCAAATACTTCCTTTATGTTAACGGCGGCGAAGATTCCATCCATCCCGCTGAAAACATTACAAGAATGTCTGCCGACAAAGCAAAGCAGTGGCGTGCAGAAAAGAACGTTTAATAAAAATGCCTTCCCTGATGAAAAGGGAAGGTTATTTTTTTTATTAAACTATTTCAGCCTTCCAGCTGTAAACGAAGCTTTCACCTGCAGGAATGGCGTTGATTCCGTCCTTCTGTGAAAAATCCTCTTTCTTTTCTGTCGAGTCATTTACACCGCACCAGGGCTCTATGCACACATAGGGTGCACCGGGCTTTGCCCATATACCGAGCCAGGGGGAATTATTAAGGTGGAAGATAACCTTTCTTGAATGATTATCGCTTTCGAGAGTTACGGTGTCGGATTTAACACCGTTAAAGATGAGAGCATCCTCATTGAAAATATCCTCTGTAATGGTGATAACCTTTTCGTCCTTAAGCACGGGAACAGTTTCGGGAAGTCTTAAGGAATTTACTAAGTCGATTCTTACTGTGTCTAAGGTTTCATTCTCGCTGAAAACAAGTCTGTCACCGATTTCGCAGTTGAAGGCAGGGTGAGCGCCGAGAGAGGCATACATAACACCGCTGTTTCTGTTTTCGATTTCGTGAGTAACCTTAAGGCTGTTTCCGTCGAGGGTGAAGGTGACCTTAACAGTGAAGCTATAAGGATAAAGAGCGAGAGTTTCTTCTGTTTCGGTGAGAGTGAAAAACATCGAGCTTTCATCTGCACCGCCGAAGGTCCAGGGCATCTTACGGGCGAAACCGTGTTTGGGCATAGTGTACTTTTTCCCGTCGAGATAATAGCTGTCCTCGATGAGTCTGCCTACGATGGGGAAAAGAATGGGGGACTGACCTGACCAGTATTTTTTATCGCCTTGCCAGAGATATTCCGTTCCGTTTTCTTTGTTTATTACGCTTGTAAGCTCACAGCCGAGCTCTTTAACGCCTATTTTAAGATAATTGTTTTCGATGTAATGAATCATATTTTTCACCTTCCGATTACGGTCTTAAGCCCATACCGCCTTCAAGAGTGAGTGTTTCACCGTTGAGATATTTGAAGTCGGGGTTTGCGAGCTGAACGCATACTCTGCCGATTTCGAGCTCTGCATCACCGAAATGACCTGCGGGAGGCATTTTTACGTTAGCCTTGAAAGCATCAGGATATGCCTTTTCGAAGTTTTCGAGCTGTGCAGTCCAGGCGAGAGGACAGATAACATTTACGTTGATTCCGTCGGGAGCCCATTCTGTAGCGGCTACACGGCTGAGACCTCTGATACCTTCCTTAGCGGCGGCGTAGGAGCACTGACCGTAGTTACCGAAAAGACCTGCACCGGATGCGAAGTTGATAACAGAGCCCTGTGTTTCCTTAAGATAAGGATAGCAGGCCTTCATATAGTAGAATGCAGCGTAAAGACCTGAGAACATAGCGAGATTGAACTGCTCTGTAGTGTGGTCTTCGAGCTTAACGCCTGAAGCGGATGCCTGTGCATTATTGATAAGAACATCGATTCTGCCGAAGGTGTCTACAGCGGCTTTGATAACGCTGTTTACTACTGCTTCGTTGTCTGCACTGTCGTTTACATCGGCCTGAACGGTGAGAACCTTGATTCCGTAGAGTCTTTCGAGTTCCTCCTTGGCGTCCTCTAATTTTTTTACATTACGGCCTGTGATTACGAGGTTAGCACCCTCTTTTGCATAAGCGGTAGCTATACCGTAGCCGATGGAGCCGCATCTGCCGTCGCTTAATACTGCTCTGCCGGCTCCTGTGATAATTGCTGTTTTACCTGTTAAAAAACCCATAGTTATTCTCCTTTTATAAAATTAACATATCTATAATACCATTATTTCCTTTTGTTGTAAAGAAATATGTGGCTATTTTTTTATTCTTATAATTCCAAAGCCTGTACCCGGCTTGCCGCCCGAGAGAATATAATTTTTACATCTTTTCTGTAAAGAGGTGTTTTCAGGGTAAAGCTCGGGTTTTTTTTCCTTTTTTCCGAAAACTCTTTCTATTGTCTGTGCGGAATTTTCCGATGAGCCGAGAATATCGAACATATCCGCGAAACGGAGGATATTAGAATCTTTCGCCATAAACTCTTTGTTTCTTTCACATAAAAGCCAGGAATCACAGATGAAAGCCTTGTATTGAGTATTTTTGAAAAATTCTTCAGCTATGCGAAAGGATTTTTCGAATTCTTCTTCCGAGAGCTTTTCCCCTTGGGGTATGTGTACATTCAGCACCTTTTCACCGATTTTTATATCCGCATTTATTATTTTTTTCTTGCTGACATAAGGGGGAAGATAAAATAGAAAAGGCTGAAACTGCAGTCTTCCCAGCCTGAAGATTTTACAGTTCAGATGATTCTGTATCCAGCTGAGATTTTCTATACCGACAGCACCTTTTTCCCGACGAAAGTTTTCACTCCAGACAGTTATATCCTTCATCGTGGCATAAAAGATTTCATCGCTGATATTTTTTTCGCGGTAAGCAGCGAGTGTGTCTTTTGCTTTCAGCATAACTGCCGCGAGAAGATAAAGAGAAGCCTTATCCTTTTTTAATATTTTTTCTCTTATGAGAATTTTTTGAGCTGTGACAACGGTAAGTCTTTTTTCTTTTAGCCTGTTTATGTGTTTGCACTCATTTTCGTACAGATAAACGATTTCTTTTCTGCTGTCTTCAGGTAATTCTATTCTCTCCGAAAAATCATTAAGCCATTTCAAACCTTCTGCTACCGTCAATTCTTGCCTTTTCATAATTAAAATCCTTTTCTGAATATATGATGTAATTTTATATCATAAATTGTGATTCTGTCAATAAAACGTTTATTTGTTATTCCTTTTGCACAAAAACCGGTGCTGCTTTTTGTAAATTACATAAAATTTTCCTCTGACGGCTTTTATTGAAAGGCATTTTGATATATAATTCAAGAAAAAAGAAGTTAGGAGGAGAAATATGAAGGTTTTACTTATCGGCGCAGGTGCCATCGGCGGTACTGTAGCCGTTCTTATGAAAAATGCAGGCTATGATGTGCGCCTTATGTGTCACAGCGAAAGTACAAAGGAGCTTATAGAAAAGGAAGGCTTTTTCCTTCACGGAGCGAAGGGTGAATACCGCGTCGATTTTAACTGCTACAGCAGCTATGAGCAGTTGGGCGAGGAAAAATTTGATATTGTGATTATCGCCACAAAATATGCCGCTATGGCTGAGTGTGCCGAGGCTGCTCTTCCCTTTGTGGCTGACGGCGGTCTGGTTGTAGGAATGCAGAACGGTATTCTTACTGAAGAACTCGGTGATATTGTCGGCAGAGATAAGGTAGTAGGTTGTATGATAGGCTTCGGAGCTACACGAAACGGAGCAAACGATGTAACAATGACCTCAAAGGGTGAATTTTATGTAGGTATGCTTGACGGCAGACGGCCGAAAAAGCTCGATGATTTCGCCGAAATGCTGAAAGCGGTTCTCCCTACAGAGGTAACTATGGATATTAAGGGCAGACAGTATTCAAAGCTTATTATAAATTCCTGCATTAATGCAGTAGCGGGTATTACAGGTAAAACCCTTGGTGAAATTCTCAAGGATGTCAGAGCAAGAGATCTTTTCCTGAGCATTGCACGAGAGGGTATGGCTGTAGCGAAAGCTATGAATATAAAAGTTCCCAAATACGGCCTTCTTCTCGAATACAGAATGCTTGCTCTGAGTAACAGTAAGCTGTATAATTCTCTTTGTAAGCTTGTTGTACGTGCAGTAGGTCTCCTTTATGCTGATGTAAAGCCCTCTACACTTCAGTCTCTCGAAAAGGGAGAAAAAACGGAAATTGATATTCTTAACGGCTATTTTGCACACAAGGGCAAGGAATACTCGGTTCCTACTCCTGTTAATACAAAGCTTGTTGCAATGATACACGAAATTGAAGAGGGAAAAAGAATATGCACCTCAGACAATCTTTCTGAATTTTAATACATAATAAATCAAAAGGGATGTAAAAAACGAGTTTTTACATCCTTTTTATCTTTTTATTATCGTGCGTCGGTTTTTTCTATATCAAACCAGAATTCCACGCCGTTTTCTTTATTGATAACTCCGTATTTCTGCCCGTGAAGATCCTGAAGCTTTGCAACAATGGAAAGTCCTAATCCGAAACGGCCTTCTGCACGGGAATGGGCCTTATCTGCCCGATAAAAGCTCTGCCAGATGTTTTCTATGTCTGAGCCAGGTATCTGTCTGCCCGTGTTAAAGACACTTATTCTGCAGAAGCTTTCCGTTTCCTGACAGGTAATAAGGATTTTTCTGTCGAAATCGATATGGCTGAGAGCGTTTGAAAGATAGTTGTTGAAAACATTTGACAAAAGCTCCGTGTCGCCGTAGCCGTAAAGCTTCTCGTCGATGCTTACCGAAACAGATGCACCGGTCTCTTTGATACGGTGGGTACGCAGATCCACACATTCGCCGATAAAGGAGGCGATGTTGAAGGTTGTCTTGTTTACTCGGTAGTTTTCGGTACCGTATTGCAGATACTCCATAAGCCTGCATACGAGATGGTTCATTTTATCGGATTCCTCGAGTATGATGTCACAGAACTCTTCCGTGGAGTCGCAGCCGATTCCGTATTTCATTCCCTCGGCATAGCCCTGAATAATTGAAATAGGAGTTTTAAGTTCATGGGAGACATTTGCCATAAAGGAACGCATGGTTTTTTCCATTCGCCTTTTCATTTCGATATCCATTTCCAGACGTCTGTTTTCACTCTGAAGCTCATTCATAGCGTTACTCAGAGAAACAGAAAGACTGTTAATGTTTGAGCCAAGCTCGTGTATTTCTTTTATTTTGAAGGGCGGACAGGTTTCGGTAAAGTCCATATTGATTATGCTTTTTGTTTTGTTGTTGATAATCAGAAGCGGATTGATAACCGAAGAAGCATAAATAACAGCGATAGAAATCAGAATAAAGCTTAAAACGACAGTAGTTACGAAAAATGCCCAGCTCGCTGTCATCGCATTAGCTTTAAGTGCATCAAGAGAGCGGTATATTTCAATACCGTTATTTTTACCGAAAAATACGCCGTAAACCATATACTGTGCCGATGTATAATGCTCCTGACGCATTTCAAAGTAGCTTCCGTCCTCAAGCTCGATATGGGAATTAATTTTCATTATTCGGGGCTTGAGTTCTTCTTTTTTTCCTTTTTCGTCAGGCTCGTAAACTATATCATTACTGTCTGTGGTGTAAAAGAGTGTTTCTCTCGGAGAATAGATTTCTATGTAGACGTCTTTGTTTGTCTCTATTTCAGAAAGAATGCTTTTATAATCATCCTTTTTGAAATCTATTTCCATTATCTGCTTGGAGCTTGCAATCATACTCTGCTGTGTGGCATAAATATAAAGGTCATCCATAAAAGCAAACTGTACAACACTTGAAAAGAAGAGAGCAATACAGAAGACAAGAATAACGACAAAGGATGTACGCCGTTTAAGCGGCGGTCTTTTCTTTTTAACTTTCATTTAGATTTCCTCTATTTTATATCCGATGCCGTAAACGGTCTTAAGGTGCATGGCACCCCAGTCGCCGAGCTTTGTTCTGAGTCTTGCTACATGGGAGTCAACGGTGCGCACATCGCCCGTGAAATCATAACCCCACACGCTGTCCAGAAGCTGCTCTCTGGAAAAGACTCTGCCGGGTGTTTCAAGGAACTTTTTCAGTATATTGTATTCCTTGAGGGTAAGGTCGATTTCCTTACCTCCGAGACGTACCTCATGAGCATCATCGTTAAAGATGAGGTCATTGAAGTTTTTTTCACTGCTTGCTACTGCCTTTGAGCCGCTTCTTCTGAGAAGAGCTTCCACTCGTTTGACGAGGACGGACGGGCTGAAGGGCTTTGTTACATAATCGTCAGCGCCGGATTCATAGCCCATAAGCTCGTCGAATTCTTCACTTCTTGCCGTGAGGATAATAACGGGAAGATTTGAGGTTTCTCTGATTTTTTTTGTTACTTCCCAACCGTTGAGACCGGGCATCATTATGTCGAGAATAATGAGACTCAGATTGCTTTTATGCTTTTCGAAAAGAGCATAGGCCTCGTCACCGTCCTCCGCTTCGATTACATTATATCCTGCCTGTCTCAAAAAATCGGACACAAGCTTTCTTATCCTTAATTCATCATCTGCTATAATAATATTTTCCATAAAAGATTTCTCCTTTCACAGTTTATTAATATTCTACCATAAAACTTCTCTCAATACAATGCAGAAAATATCACGATTTGTTGAATTTTTTTTAACAAAGGACGCCAAATCAAGTTTTGAGTGTTATTTTATTGACACTTGGCAATAAATAGTATAAAATTATAATGTTAAATTTTGTTATCAAACAAAGAAAGGCAAAGACATTCAGGTGTCTGAGGAAGGAAATATGATTTATATCAACAAAGACAATGTATTCCATTTACAGAGTGAGAAGACCAGCTATGTGTTCAGAGCACTTCCTACAGGTCAGCTCGAGGGTATGTACTACGGCAGAAAAATCAGAAATTCTGATGATTTTACTTATCTTTACGATAAGCACGCTTCCGGTTACAGTAACTCCACTCCATACACTCAGGAGGATAAATCTCTTTCTCTTGACCATATCGCTTTAGAGTATTCCGCTTACGGCAAGGGTGATTACCGAATTCCTGCCATGCAGCTTATGCCCGAGGACGGTATCTTCACTACAGACTTCAAATATAAATCTCACGGCGTTACTAAGGTTAAGCCTGAGCTTCACGGCCTCCCCTCAAGCTACGGTGACAGCGATACTCTTACTGTCGTTCTCGAGGATAAGGCATTAAAGGCTGAGCTTCATCTTTTCTACACTGTTTTCAGCGAATGTAATGTTATAACCAGAAGCGCGAGACTTATCAATAAGGGCGACAGCACTATTAAAATTCATTCTCTTATGAGTATGCAGCTTGACCTCCAAAGAGGCGATTATGTAATGCTCTCCTTTGACGGCGCCTGGGCAAGAGAAAGATATAAGAATGAAAGACCTCTCGTTCCCGGTGTATGTGAAATCGGCTCTATCGCAGGCTATTCTTCAAACCGTCATAATCCTTTCTTTGCTATCAGAGAAAAGGACACTACCGAGCATAAAGGTAACTGCTACGGCTTTAATCTCGTTTATTCCGGTAACCATACAGCGAGAGCTGAGGTTTCCACTCACGGTCTCGTAAGAATCCAAAACGGTATCAATCCCTTCGAATTTGAATGGCACCTCGGTGCAGGCGAGTCCTTCGATACTCCCGAGGCAGTTATGACCTTCAGCCACGAGGGTCTCAACGGTATGAGCCATAATATGCACGATTTCGTTAACGAGCATATCGTAAGAGGCTACTGGAAGGGCAAGGAGCGTCCCGTCCTCGTTAATAACTGGGAATGCACTACCTTCAGCTTCACCGAGAAGAAAATCCTCGAAATCGCTAAGGCGACAAAGAATATCGGCGCAGAAATGTTTGTTCTCGATGACGGCTGGTTCGGTAAAAGAAACAACGATAAAGCAGGTCTCGGCGACTGGTATGTAAATATGAAAAAGCTTCCCAGCGGTATCGGCGGCCTTGCAAAAAAGGTAAACGATATGGGACTTAAGTTCGGACTTTGGGTAGAGCCTGAAATGGTCAATCCCGATTCGGACCTTTACCGCGAGCATCCCGACTGGGCTATGACCACAGATAAATACGAGCCTTCACAGGGTAGAAATCAGCTCACCCTCGATCTTACCAGAAAAGAGGTAAGAGAGTATATTATCAATACAATGACCGATGTTTTCCGTTACGGTAACATAGAATATATCAAATGGGATAATAACCGTCAGTTCTCTGATGTTTTCTCCCGTCAGAAGGGTGCCAAGAGTGGTGAATATTTCCACAGATTTATATTAGGTCTTTACGAAATCTGGGATGCACTTATCGGCAGATTCCCTGAAATCCTCTTCGAAGCCTGCTCAAGCGGCGGTAACCGTTTTGACCTGGGTACCTTCTGCTATATGCCTCAGTGCTGGACGAGCGACAATACCGATGTTCTTGACAGACTTTACATTCAGAGTGGCACCTCCTACGGTTATCCTCAGTCTGTAACTACCATGCACGTCGCTGCTTCTATGAGCTTTGCTAATTTCAGAGCCCAGAGCATCGATCATCGCTTTAATGTTTCTGCCTTCGGTGTTCTCGGTTATGAGCTCGATGTTACTATGCTTTCCGATCTTGACAGAGCCAGAGTAAAGAAGCAGATAGAGTTTTATAAAAAGCACAGAAAGCTTTTACAGTTCGGCGATTACTCGCGTACAGGCGACATCAATGTAGATGACAAGGTTATGTGGCAGATTACCTCTAAGGATAAGAGCGAGGCTATGCTAGGCTACTTCGTAGACAGAGTAAGACCAAACTGGGGTAATGATGTAATCAAATTCTCTGACCTTAACGAGGACTTCACTTATGATATGAGTGTCCGTACGCAGATTCTTGAGTTCAAAAACTTCGGCGAGATGATTAATGTACCTCTTCCGAAGAAAATGGATCTTGAGGACGGTAAGATGTTTGATTTCCTTTGTAAGACCGTCAAGCTCCGCAATGAAAAGGAAGACTACACCATTGGCGGCGATGCACTTATGAATTCCGGCTTCAAGCCTAAGCAGCCCTTCAACTACAGCGGCTTCAACTTCTCGAATTCAAGAATGCTCTTCGACAACGATTCCAGAATGTATTATCTCAAAAAAACAGATAAATAAAGGACGGATAAGGTAATGTCAATTCAGAATGAAATTAAAGTTCTCGCCGGACATTTCAATATCGAAGGTGAGTTGATTGATTTCAGTGTTTACACTGACGGACACATAAATTCCACTTACCGTGCAACCTTTGAAAAGGACGATGTGGTGGAAAGATATATAGTTCAGGGAATTAACACCCGTGTGTTTAAAAATCCCGATGAGCTGATGGAAAATATCGTCAATGTAACCAAGTATCTCAAAGAAAGAATAGAAGAAAGAGGCGCAGACAGCTCGAGACAGTGTCTGGAGTTTCTCGAGGCGGATACGGGTAAGTACTATTTTTCACATAACGGAAAATGCTGGCGTATTTACAGATACATCGACAAATCCTACACTCTGAACTATATTAAAAACCGAAGCTTTTTTGAGTCGGCAGGTAAGGCCTTCGGCAGATTTCAGAGAAATCTCAGCGGTTATCCCATGGAAACTCTCAATGAAACCATAAAGGATTTCCATAACACTCCGAAGAGAGTGGAGGCCCTCGAAAAATCTGTTTCCGCTGATGTAAAGGGCAGAGCGAATAGCGTGGAAAATGAAATAAAATTTGTGCTCGACAGAAAAGAGGATGCAAAGGTACTCCTTAATCTTTATAAGGAAGGACTTATCCCCTTAAGAGTAACTCACAACGATACAAAGCTTAACAATGTTCTTTTCGACGAAGACACTAACAAGGCTATCTGCGTTATCGACCTTGATACCATTATGCCCGGCTTCTCGCTTTACGATTTCGGCGATGCCATCCGTTACGGCGGTAACACCACTAAAGAGGACGATGCCAATCTCGATAATGTCAATATCTCCATCGAGCTTTTCAAAAGCTATGTACGGGGCTTTCTCAGTACCTGCGCCAAAGCTCTTACCAAGGCAGAGGTTGACCATCTCGCTTTCTCGG
This sequence comes from Clostridia bacterium, assembly GCA_017516315.1. Lineage (GTDB taxonomy): Bacteria > Bacillota > Clostridia > Oscillospirales > Acutalibacteraceae > UBA6857. The sequence goes on from JAFXDE010000054.1 coordinate 26,006, forward strand.
CAAAGCTTATGACCTATGAGTGCGGAGTGCGTTTTCTTACCGATTATCTTGACGGCGATGTATATTTCAGAACAGAATATCCCGAGCATAATCTGGTCAGAGCGAGAAATCAGTTCAAGCTGGTAGAGGAAATAGAAAACAATCTCACCAGGATGAAAAAAATAGTAGAAGAGATTTATCTCGAAGCGATTAAATAATTATTTGCGGAGATGTTTAGCGATGTCTCCGCTTTTTTTGAAAATAATTTATAAAAAGTATATAAAATATTCCGAAAACTATTTATTTTTCTGTGAATATGTGCTATAATACAATCAAGAAAAGGAGTTTACTCTCTTTTTCAAGCACAGAAAGGAGCTGACGATATGAAAATTACAGTTATCGGCAGAAAATGCACACCCAGAGATTCATTCAAGGAAAGAGCCGAAAAGAGACTTAAAAAGGTAGAAAAGTTTTTCGGCGCCGATGCAGAGGCAAAGATAACTGCAACTGTCGAAAAGAATGAACAGATAGTTGAGGTTACCATTTATCACGACGGTATGATTTTCCGTTCTCAGGAAAGAGCCGTGAATATGAATGATGCTCTCGACAGATGTGCCGACTCTATCGTACGTCAAATCCGCAAAAACAAAACCAGGGTTGAAAAGAAGCTCAGAAGCGGAGCCTTTGATGCCTACGAGGCAATTGACGTATTCGAGCCTGAGGATGACTATTCGGTTATCCGATCCAAGGAAATTACCCTTAAGCCGCAAAGTGTAGAGGAAGCGATTTTACAGATGAATCTTCTCGATCATCAGTTTTATGTGTTCCTCGACAGCAATACAGAAAAAATCTGTGTCGTTTATGCCAGAAAAGACGGAGGCTACGGCTTAATTATTCCCGATGTTGATTGATTTATCTGAAAAGATGTGATATAATCACCCTGCTGACTTATGTCGGCAGGGTATTTTTTATTTTAAATAATTCTATTTTTCACTATGAAAGCAGGTTACTTATGAAAATAAATTTTGTTATTCCCTGTCTTCTCGGTCTCGAAAAGCTTATCGCTGACGAGATGAAGGCTTTAGGTGCTGAAAATGTAGTCTCCGAAAACGGCAGAGTCCTTTTCTCGGGTGACGAATATCTTTTAGCCAGAGCAAATATATGCTCGCGCTACGCTGAAAGAATTCAGATTTTAGTCGGCACCTTTCAGGCGAAGAGCTTCGAGGAGCTTTTTCAGGGTACGAAGGCACTGCCTTGGGAGCAGTGGATAGGAGCTTATGATACCTTCCCCGTAAAGGGATATTCTCTTAATTCCACTCTCTTCAGCGTGAGCGACTGTCAGTCTATTATAAAAAAGGCTGTGGTTGAAAGACTGAAAAGCAAGTATAATATTTCCTGGTTTGAGGAAACGGGTCCTCTTTATCAGATTCAGTTTTCCATTATGAAAGACTGTGTAAGCCTTCTTATCGACACCTCGGGCTACGGACTTCATAAAAGAGGCTACCGTCTCGAGTCAAACGGCGCTCCCATAAAGGAAACTTTAGCAGCTTCTCTTTGCTGTCTGTCGAGGCTCAGACCCTACCATACTCTTTATGACCCAATGTGCGGCTCGGGTACCATACTTATTGAGGGCGCACTTCTTGCAAATAATATGGCTCCCGGTGTAAACCGTCATTTTACTGCCGAGAGATGGACTAATCTTCCCGAGAATATTTGGACCGAGGAAAGAGAAAGAGCGAGAAGCCTTGCTCTTAACGAAAGTCAGTTTGTAGCTTACGGCTCGGATATCGACGAAAAATCTCTTGAGCTTGCTATGGCGAATGCTAAAAGAGCAGGTGTAGATAAATATATTAAGCTCGAAAAGCGTGATGTAAAGGATTTCGTACCAAAAACCGACAGAGGCACACTTATCTGCAATCCTCCTTACGGTGAAAGACTTCTCGACTTTAAGCAGGCGGAGGATTTATATAAGTCTATGGGCAAATGCTTCAGACAGCAGAAGGGTTGGTCCTACAGCATTATCAGTCCCTCGGAGGATTTCGAAATCTTTTTCGGCAGAAAGGCTGATAAGCGAAGAAAGCTTTATAACGGTATGATTAAGTGTCAGCTGTATATGTATTTTAAGTAAGAAAAAAATAAACCATTGTAAAGTCATAATGGCGATACAATGGTTTTTTGTTATTTGCTTTTTTCGGTGTAATTTCATTCAGCATCGTAAATCCTAAAATCAGTCCGCCGCCGATAATCTGCGGAAGAGTCATAGTCTCATTCAGCACCGTCACGGAAATAAGAACAGCCACCAGAGGGTCTATGTAGCTTAAAATAGCCGCCTTCTGTCCCGGTAATTCCTTAAGGGAGGAGAAATAGAGACAGTAGGTTATGCCCGTATGGAAAAGACCGATTATAAGAAGGTTTATCCAGCCCTTAATTTCCATATTCTGAAGAGTAAAGCCTCCCGTGAAAAGAACATAGGGGAGAAGAACGATAATCGCCGCGATGAACTGCAGAAAGGTTCTGTGTATACCTTCTACATTTTTAATGAACTTGTTAAGCAGAATAACCGTAGCGTAGAAGCAGGCTGCACCGAGACCGAAAAGGATACCGACGATATCCTTGCCGCCCGTAAGACCTCCTATACCCGTAATAAGCACGAGTCCTACAGTCGACATAGCGAAGCATAAAAACTGCTTTCCCGTAAGCTTTTCCTTGAAAAGAAAGGGGCAGACTGCCGTAACGATAACAGGTGCGAAATAATAGCTCAAGGTAGCTACGGAAACGGTGGTATATTTATATGCTTCAAAAAGTAAAATCCAGTTTATACCCATAGCCACACCGGAGGCTAAAAGAAGGGGAAGCTCTTTTTTTATTTTTGTTAGGGGTATTTTCTGCTTTGTTATAAGCAGAAAGCCTCCGATTAAAAGAGCCGCCATAACTGCACGGTAAAGTGCCAGCTCACCCGAGGAGACGGGAATATTTCTTACGAAAATACCGATCGTACCGAAAATGGTCATAGATGCTATGAGCATAAGACGGGGATTCATTAATTTTTTCATATAACGTCCTCACAGTCAGTGAATAATAGATTTATTATAGCACTGTTTTACTTTTCGGTCAATCTTTGGTTTAACAGATATGACGGAAAAATTTATGGCATTCCTCGGAAGAGGGGGCTGCTGAATCGACGGAGAGGATTACAGTATATTATCAAATGAAATCTTTTGCCTTCTCGAAATGGTATCGAGTCCTGAACGGCATTCTTCGATAACTACTATTGCCTCTTCCTTCATATCCTGCTGAATGTATTTCTCTATACTGCCCAATGAAAGGTCGAGCTCGTCAATGAGTGCCGTCTCCGAAACGGAGCTGAAAAATTTTTCGGATTTTTCCCATTCTTCTTCGAGCTTTCTGATACATCTGAGTGCCTTTTCACTGTCACCGAGGTTCAGGGAGTATTCCGTTTCATTCAGAAGGCTCAGAAGCGCTTCTGATTTCTTTCTGTAGCTATACTGCTGAAAACACAGATGCTTATGCAGATAAAGAGCAGAGCAAGAGCTGAAATTATTCTTTTCATTTGCTTTTATCCTTTCTGACGATGTAGTATTTACCGCCTTTTTCAGCAGTCATAAGCATAATATCACTCAGCTTAAGCTGTTCCTTTTTCATTATGTCGGAAAGCCTTTTGTCCGTCATGGCGCAGATATCGAGCTGACTTTTTACTATCCTTCCGTCGCTTATTACGAGGCAAGGCAGCTCGCAGGGCTGAGCCTTTATATCCGTGTCGTCGATAGTTACGGGGCGGTATTTGTTTTTTAAGAGAACACTTATGGAGCCGTTGGTCTCGATGTAGGCAAATTGCACCTGGCTTATGTCGAAAATATCCTTCAGACGCAGAGCCTCGAGCAGATCTTCTACACTGTATCGGATGTTTTTCAGCTCACTCTGTACTAATTTTCCGTTTTTTATAATGAGTATGGGGTTACCCTGGATAAGATTACGGAAGGTTTTTGTTTTCATACTGATAACCGAGCATAAAATTTCCAAGCCTATCAGCAGAAAGACTATTGACAGTATGCTTAGAAGCGGTACCTCAAGACTTTCAAAGGGCATGGAAGCCACCTGCGAAAGAAGAATGGTAACCACCAGCTCGGCAGGCTGTAGCTCACCTATCTGCCTTTTTCCCATAAGTCTTACGGCAAAAATAACCGTTACATATATTATGATACCTCTGATGAGCATATTTACCATTTTTATCACCTCTGAGAAAGTATGGGGCATTTCCGGTGAAGATAAACGGTAAAAAGCTATTGACAAATTTTTAACTTAGTGTTAACATAAGCTGAACTTTAACGGGAGGTTATACTATGAACAATTTTAAAAGAATTACAGCGATTCTTATTTCGCTGGTGATTATTTCCGGCTCCTTTGTCTGCTTTGCGGCTACAGACGGAAAACAGTATTATGACTATGACAAGGTTCTTCTTCTCGGCGATAGCGAAGCCAGCGGATTTACCGATTACGGTGATGAAATGAGCGAGTTCAACCGTGTAGACGATTCCTACGCGGCTTATGTAGCCGATGAGCTTGGTGCTGAGCTTATCCCTATGGCTTGTCCCGGCTTCAGAACTATCGAGCTTCGATATATGCTCGACGACAGCTACAGACCCGACGATAAGTATCTTTTCGATAAGGTTCCTCGTACTCCGAAGGATGAAATTTTAGCAAAGGTACCTCAGCTCCGTCAGGCTATCGCTGAATCTGATCTTATAATGATAGGAATAGGCGGAAACGATTGGGGTGCATACCTCGGCTGGGTTATGGCTGATGTTCAGCTGGAAAACAATGTTTCCGAGGAGTACAGACAGGCTTTAAGAGAGTTTCTTGAAAGCGCTACAGTAGAGGACAGTATTATTTCAAAGATTATAGAGCTTGCTGATTATCTTAATGCTATGGATGAGCTTGCGGCGGCACTTCCCGAAGCAATGAATTATGCTTTCGGTAATCTCAGAGAAAACTGGAATTACATTATAGAGTATATTTACGAGAAAAATCCCGATGTAACGATAGCGGTTATCGGTATGTTCCCCACATATTATCAGACTCCCGAGGGTGAGCCTGATAATATAGCACAGCCCAATGCACTTAAAATGCTTGTTGAAGATTCTATTATCGATTATGGTAATAAGCACATGGTTGAAAATCAGGAAAAATACGGCTACATCTATGTTGATACCTTCGGTACGGTCGTAGAGCTTTCACATCCTACGGTGGCAGGTCACAGATTTATCGCTGACAGAATTTTTGAAGCTCTTCCCGATGCCAGATTTCCTTATAAGGATATATCTTACGGTGCCGCAGAATACAAGGCTGTAGAATATATGTATCTTAACGGTCTTATGACAGGCAAGGATGACGAAAGCTTCGGCGGTGAAGAGAAAATGACCAAGGCAGAGCTTTCAGCAGTGCTTAATAAAATCGCAGACTACGAAGAGACTGACAGCACATCAGAGGTTAACGGATTTAGTCTTAATACGGCTCTGTATAAGGCTTCGGACAGCAAGGGTATTTTTGAATTTTTCTCTTATGTTTATGAATCACTTGAGCTTATTCTGACAGGTAAAGGCTTTAAGGCTGTAACCAGAGCAGAGGCTGCATTTGAAATTTATAATGCTTTAATAAAATAAACAACCACAGGAAATGACTCGTCTGAATCATTTCCTGCAGCTTTTTATGGCTGACAGTAGGCGCAGGGCTCATATTGCGCATTTAAGGCATCCTCAAGGGATACAGCTATTTCCTTTCCGCTGAGGTGTTCGCAACCATAGAGGTGATATTTTTTACCTGACGGTGTTATGTATACAGTACGCTGCTGTGTATCCGTCTTCTCTGTATTAATATCGTGAATAACTACAGGCTCTGCCTCGCGAAGGGTTTCGAGCTTCTGCTCTGTTTTCAGATATACGGCGAGAAAAGCTCCGAGAAAGGCTACAGCGATTATTATATAAAGAAGCTTTTCTGACTTGATCAGCTTTTTCATTTATTTTCTCCGTCTGAGTTTTTTTTCTGTATCGTAATTATAAAGCTTAATTGTATATTATTTGTTATAAAAGTGAAAATAAACAGCAATATTTTATTTTATAGGTGTTTTTTTAACAAATTTATGCTATTATATGATAGGTGATAAAAATGAAAGCAGATAAAAAAAGAATAATCGGCTTTGCGGTGGCATTGGTCGGTGCGGCTATGATGGCCTTTGGTGTAGCAGATAATGAACACAGAGAGGTCTTTGAAAAGGCTGTAAGAATATGTCTGGAGTGTATAGGAATTGGATAAGAAAAGAAACGGAAAAAGATTTAATTTTCGCCTTGTTTTTCAGGGACTGTGGGCTTTGATAACTAATAGCTATCTTACGGGTTTTCTGCAGGGAAAAATTTATCAGGGTAAACTTAAAAATATCTGCCTTCCGGGACTTAACTGCTATTCATGTCCCGGTGCTCTCGGCTCTTGCCCTGTAGGCGCTCTGCAGTCCTCCTTATCTTCCCGCGGAAGCAAGATAAGCCTTTATGTCTCAGGCTTTCTGATTTTTGTCGGCGCGGTTATGGGAAGATATGTGTGCGGATGGCTTTGCCCCTTCGGTCTTATTCAGGACCTGCTTAATAAAATACCCTTTCCGAAAAAGCTTCGTACCTTTAAGGGTGACAGGCTTTTAAGAAAGCTGAAATATGTGATTCTTCTGCTTTTCGTTATTCTGCTTCCTATGGTGGCAGTAGATATGACGGGACTGGGCGACCCCTGGTTCTGCAAATATATCTGTCCTGCAGGAACACTTGAGGGCGGTGTACCGCTAGTGCTTCTTAACAGCGCTTTAAGAGAAACAGTCGGCTTTCTCTATACCTGGAAAATTCTTCTTTTAGCCCTTACGGTTATTTTGTCGGTAATTATTTATCGCCCCTTCTGTAAATATATCTGTCCTCTCGGCGCGATTTACTCGTTCTTTAATAAGATTTCAGTGTTTAAGATTACTCTTGACAAAGAAAAATGCGTAGGCTGCGGCAAGTGTGAAAGAACCTGCAAAATGAATGTCAATCCCTGTAAAAATCCCGACAGCGCCGAATGTATCCGATGCAGAGAGTGCATTTATGCCTGTCCCACGGGTGCGCTTAAGGATAATTTTTCCTCGCTTTCGGTCAGAAAAGACGGTAAATAAGTCGTATTTCATAGCTATTTGTCGAAAAAAACTTTATAAAAATTCTAAAATACCATTGTTTTATTGTTAAAAATGTTATATAATAGCTCTTATAATATCAAATTGATTGGAGGGTTCAGAAATGAGCGACAAAACAATACAATTCAAACTTACGGTGGGTACTCCCGAGGAAATGAAGGAAGTTATGAACACGGTTTATTCTGCTCTCAAGGAAAAAGGCTATAACCCCATCAACCAGCTTGTCGGCTATATTCTTTCCGAGGACCCGACTTATATCACTACACACAATAACGCCCGCAGTCTTATCAGAAGAATAGACAGGGACGAACTTTTACAGGAGCTTTTGAAAAATTATCTCAAAGGCTGATTTCAGGAGGTAAAAAATGGCAGCTAAAAAGAAAAACGAATTTCTCACATATAAAGACAAACCCCTCGTAAGAAAGGGAAATACTCTTTACTACGGAAATATGAGTGACAAGTTTGTAGTTATGTTTCAGATTTTAAGCACAAAGGATGTTGACGGTCTGGCAGTGGCCGATAAGGTTTCCGTTCAGCTTATCAATACTGACCCCGACGTAAGACCTCACGACAGAATCGCACAAAAGACAGAAAAGAAAGGTCTTTACGCCGCTATGGATATCGGCAGAATCTGGCTTGAAAGAGCTCTCGCCGAATAAGAAAAAAGGAAGAGCTGTTGTCAAAAAAGGACAGCAGCTTTTTTAATAACCGCACGTGGCGCAGCCGGATAACGCAGCAGATTCCGATTCTGAAGAACGGGGGTTCGAATCCCTTCGTGCGGGCCAAAAAATCCGACAAGTTTCGACTTGTCGGATTTTTTTATCCAAGCCGACAGGCTTGGTATATCATCACGCGTCAGCGTGTATATCACCAACACGGCATAGCCGTGTTGTATCTCATCACACCTTCAGGTGTGTATATCTGTCGGCTTGATGATATGCAAAGCTTCGCATTGATGATATACAACTTCTTGCGAAGTTGATGATATGCAATTCCTTTGGAATTGATGATATACAAGGCTTCGCCTTGATTTGATTTTCAAACATTCACCAACACGATTCTAATTTATGCTTTTTAATAGAGAAGTAAGCCAAAAATATACAAGGTAATTCTGAGAAAACACTTGATTGTTCTATATTGAAAATATGATCTTTTGTAATCTGTTTTTTATGTTTATAAAACAATAAAAAGCATTGACATTAAAATTAATTTTTGTTAATATTTTCTTAGAGTGGAAACAATCCCTCTGAAAAACACATTATGAAAGGATGAGAAAAATGAAAAAAATTATGGTAATTGTTTTGTCGGTGCTTATGGCGTTTTCTGTTATGCCTATGGCGTTTGCTCAGGATGCACATAACTGTGTTGATGCAGATAACTGCCTTGTTTGCTATATTGCAGAGCTCATCAATTCTCTGCCGGAAGCAAAGGACATTTCTGCAGAAAACGCAGCAGAGGTTACTGATACCATTCATGCAGTAGACTGCGTGAAATTTGAACTGACTGACGAAGAATATGATGAACTTCTCAGTCTTGTTGCTGCAGCTGAAAATAGCAATGGCGGTTTGCCTGTGCCTAAGGCATATATGGAAGCTCTGAATGCTATTGTTAATCTGGATGACGGCTGTTCATTCCATATTTCAAAGGATGTATTATTAAAGGGAGAAGATATCTATGATCTCAGTGAAGCCTATGTTGCTTTTGAGATTACGGGAGAAAACGGCTACTGTTCAACTCTCACTCTCAGAGATGCTGTTCAGGGCGTTTTTACTCTTGACGAATCGCAGGTTGCTTCCGTGGACTTCTTTACCGCTACTCTTGCAAGCTTCGAGGGATATTACACTATGGATAAGCAGGGCTGGACTTATTCATACACACTTCCTGCAGGTACATATACCATTAAAGAGGTTACCGATTCAATGATAATCAACGGTACAGAATACACAGACGCTACTGTTTCATTCAACGGTGAGTCTGCTGAAAGCTATACCTTCATATTAAAAGAAGGTGAGGATGTTTCTCTGCTTATCGGAAACTATTACGACGGAGAAATAAACATCTGGTATGAAGCAAACGGCGGTGAAGGTGAAATGTATCCTGATATCGCTACCAGATATAACGAATTCACTCTCTCACCCAATGCCTTTACAAAAACCGGCTATGTTTTCAAGGGCTGGAGCGATGATATAGGCAATTCTTATGATGATGGTGGCACATATTACTTTGATAATTCTACAACTTTATTTGCTCAGTGGGAAGAATGTACCGAGCACATCTGGAGCGACGGCACTTGCTCAAAATGCGGCACAGAATGCTCTCACGACACAATGACATCTGAAATTACCGCACGTCCCGAAAGCAGTGATGGCATAAGCTGGTCAAAGGGTGAAAAGACCTATACCTGCACCTGCGGATATAGCTACGCTCAGGAAGCTGACCGTGCAGATTATTCCGAATATATCAAGGCAGCTTTAGAGTTTGCAGAACTCGCTTCCACAGAAGGTCTTACAGATACAGCTAAAATAAGCATAGCGGCTGACTATGCCGATCTTGGAGAGCTTGCACAGAATCTCATTACAGACGAGCAGAAAATCGTTGACGATTATGTTGCCGGCTTAAAGGCTCTTATTGAAAAGATTAAAGCAGGTATAGCGGACGGATCTTATCTTAAGGCTGACTATACAGAGCTTGAAGTAGCTATTGATGAGCTTGAAAAAGTTCTTGCTGAAAACGAAGCTCTTCTTACCGAAAAGGCTGTACAGGAGCTTAAGGATGCTATTGCCGATGCTGAAAGCACCGACAAAAACCTTACAAAGAGTGCTCAGGATACAGCGATCCTCGATGCTGCCGTAAAGGCTGCCAAGGATGCCGCTGTGCTTGATGATAGTGATTTCAGAGTTGACACCACTGAAGCAGAAAAGCTTATTGTCGAGCTTGAAGAAAAAGAGATAGCCGATGAAGCTCTTAAAGCTGAAATTGAAAATATCAAGGCTGAAATTGAAAAAATCAAGGCCGACAAAAATGCTTCCAAGGCTGAATACGATGAGGTTGTTGGTGGATATGTCAACCGACTTCAGGAAATCAAGAGCGTGATTAATAATGAAGATGAGTTCCGTTGCGGAATGTGTGACACTTATGAAAAGAATGCAGACACACCTGTTATCGGCATTATCATGAAGATTATTCATTTCTTTGTTCACTTTGCTCAGCTTATCTCTTTCAAATCATAACATAAGAATGACAGAACAATTCAAGATGTGAACAGTGCTATATCTTGTTGCCAAATTGACCTGTAAACACAAAAAAATATAACGGTGCCGATAGGTGCCGTTATGTTTTTTTAGATACAATCAACCGAAGGGATTTGAACAAGGAGGGAGCGAAGCGGAAGAAAACAGTCCGGTGGACTGTTTTCGCCGACATGGCAACGAGCTTGCGAGGCGATAGTGCGGTAGCACGGGACAAAATCCCTTCGTGCGGGCCAAAAAATCCAAGTCTTCGGACTTGGATTTTTTCAGTTATGTCCGCAGAACATAACTTCAGTCAGCGGCATTTATGACGCTGACTTCATTACGGCCTTTAGCCGTACTTCATTTGTCGGACATAAACGAATGAAGTTACCTTACGGTAAATGAGTGCTGTCGCAATAAAGTGGCTTTGCCAATGAAATGTGCCTACGGTACAACGGCTTGACTTTTTCTATTCTCACACCGATTGTAATTCAGCATAAAGTGTGATATAATCATCCCGATAAAGTCGGGTGAATTCAAGCTCAGCTATCGACTTTATTATCTTGCCGAGCATCGAAAGGGTGGGGCATCAATCAGTAATATTCAGTAAAAAATACAACAAAGATTGACAGAATATTGCATTTCATTGTATAATTACGGAAATTATTATATTCTCAATGAAAAGAGGCGGGGATATACATTGGAAATAAAAGGAAGTTCAAAACATGAATTATGTAAGCGCTTATGGCTTGAAAACGAACCGAAGATAAGAAGACTGTGTGAATATAAATTAAGCAGTCATCCTGACGAGGCAGAAGATATTATAGCAGAAACAGCATTGATTCTCTGGACGGCTATCTTTGAAGATACACCGATAAAATATCCTAACTCCTGGATATATGCCGTAGCCGGTAATCTTATCAAGAAAAAGTACACAGAGCTTAAAATTTCGAAGGAGCGCAAAATCCCCTTTGACGATAAAGACCCTGAAATGCACGAATTGGCTGTCGGCTATGATTATGACAGTCGGTTAGTGCCCGATGATCTCATAGAAAGATTTTCCGTACACGCAGAGCCTTTATTGAAGGACGATGAAAAACAGCTTTATCAGTATGTTTATGAAGATAAGCTGAAAATGAAGGAAATAGCGGTTTTAATGTCTTCTACGGAATCGGCGGTAAAGCAGAGAAATTACCGACTTACGAGAACGCTGAAAAGACTGATTAAAGAATTTTTAGAAAATTTATAAAAAATTTGTGTTACTTTTTATGTGCTTTTATAACTAACTCTATGAAGGAGGTATAAAATGAATAGCGGTGCTTTAAAAGAAATTTTAAAAGTTGAGTTTTTGAGCTTTACCAAAGAAGAGATAGAAAACATTATGGATGAAGAGCTTGAAAAATCTCCCGAAGAGATGGACACAGAGCTTATTGAAATGTGTCTTGACATTCTGACGGGAAAGCCGAAAGAAAAGGCAGATGAAGTGTTAACTGATTCACCTGCAGTGTCAGATAAAACAGTTAAAAAAATAAAATTCAAGAAAGGAATATTAGTCGCTGCAATTATCGCGCTTTTTATAACTGTTTCTGTTCCTGTCGGCGCCAAAATCTTTGATATCAATGTTCCGGAAAGTATACTTAAGATTTACGAAGAGTATTTTCAGCTTAATCTTGATGGCGAAACTCAGAGTGAAGATTTAGATACTATTTTAGCTTGCTACGATTTAGATAGTCTTATTTTGCCGAGATTTTTGTTTTTAGATTGTAAAATAAGTGAATTTGAAAAAGTGATTGATGAATATAAAACTCAAATTAGTTTTAAGTATGTTTCGAAAGAGCAAAAAATGAGTGGAGATGTTATATTAAATATATTCAAACAAAATATGAACTTTTTAGATCGTGAAATGAAGGTTAACGACCAATACGAAGAAGCTAAAAGAATTACGGTGAATGGAATTAATGTAATCGTCTTTAAAAAAGGCAGAGAAGTTTATATATTGTATTCAGTTACTGGAACAGAATACAATATTATGTTATATGGTGTTACTATAGATGAAGCTGTTGAGATTGCAAGCACTTTATAAATATAATTATTATGAAAAGGTTTCTTAAAATTGCGTTAGTTGTTGTTTTATGTATTGCTTCATTGTTTCCTATGAAATCTTTTGCTATTGACGGCGAAAAAGTACAGTGGTATAACATTGACTTTCCCGAAAGTGAGATTCAGAGGATATTAGGGTTAAATCCTCAGGATGAAGCATCAACGAGGGCATCAGATTTAATTGTTTCATATAATGTTGGCATAGCTAAGGATGGTTCTACAATAAAATTAGTTGCGAAGATGGTTTGTGATGGTGATGTCGTAAAATGCGGCTTTAAAAAAATACTCATACAAAAAAGAGCAACAACAAGTTCTTCGTGGTCAACATGTCTCACTTTAGAAGATCTTTATTATAATGGTTATGCTCATTCAATCGGGAGAATTATTTCAGTGCCTTACGGTTATCAGTACCGCGCTGTATGTACCTTCTATGCTAAGAAAAGCCTTCTGGTAACACAGAAAATTGAATTGGCTTCTAATATAGTTACTATTTAAATAAGCACTATTATTAAGCTCACCGAAACTTTAAGGCTTCGGTGAGCTTTTCTATATACACTACTTGTCTTGACAGAAGTAAATAATAAAGGCGGCGGTTTTTTACCGTCGCCCTTTCACTTGAAGCTCCTTTACCACCGTCGGGGGAGAGGTTATTCTGTTTCACAGCCCTTATCCACAGAGGAGCAGAGATAGACCTCGTCAAAGCTTTTCTTTAATTCAGCGAGGCATTTTTCCGCATCCTCTCTTTTTTCGAAAATGCCGAAAACACTGGGGCCGCTTCCACTCATACAGCAGCATTCACAGCCGTGCTTTCTCATAATGCTTTTGATAACCACTCTGTCGGGTACATCGATGAACTGCTCGAAAACATTGTCAACTCTGTCGAAAATACCTTTTTTATCCCGGGTAGCCGCGGCGATAAGCATACCCCTCGTATCGAGATGTCTTACTCTCTCAGCCTTGTCGAAGGCCGCATAAGCCTCACCCGTGGAAACATCCTGCTTCGGCTTTACGATTACGATGTTTTCCGCTTCGAGGTCGGGGAGGAAGGAAAGCACCGTACCTGTATACTGAGCCGCCATAGTACCGCCCATAATGCAGAAGGGGATGTCGGCGCCGATTTTACCGCCTGTCTGTGCCATTTCCTTGAGTGAAAGCCTTGTACCGAAAAGCTCATTGAGCGCGACAAGAGTAGCCGCACCGTCAGCACTTCCTCCTGCAAGACCTGCCGCCTGAGGGATATTCTTTTCGATGTGGACGGAGATACCCGTATTTTTAACACCGGTGTCAGCGAAAAATTTCGTGGCTACCTTGTGAACGATGTTACTTTCGTCAGTAGGAACACCTTCTTTGTTACAGGTGATTTCGATGTCCTCACTGTCTGTCTTGCTTACGGTGACACGGTCATAAATTCCCACGGACTGCATAATCATAAAAAGGTCGTGGTAGCCGTTGGGCAGAGTAGATAATATGTCAAGCATAAGATTGATTTTTGCGTAGGCTTTAGCGGTAACTTTCATTTTTAAAACTCCTTTGCGGAAATATATTAATATTATAAACTAAAACTCCTTCCTAATCAATAACTTACATAAAAATAAAGTTTATGTTAACTTCTCTTTTTCCATTGACTTTTAAATATATATATGTTAGAATAACGGGAAAGCAAAAGGATGTTTTTAATAATAGGAGGTAGGTTATGAAGTTATCCATAAACGGAAAAAGGCTTTATAAAGACGGAAAATTGTCTTCTCTCCCGCTTTTTATTAATGACGGTATTATTGTTTCTGAAATTGACTCAGCGGAAAATATTATTGATTTTTCCGATAAATATTACATTTTTCCCGGTTTCGTAGATGTACATGTTCATTTGCGTGAGCCGGGTTTTTCTTATAAAGAAACGATAAAAAGCGGAACTCTCGCTTCGGCGCACGGCGGCTACACTGCAGTATGCTCTATGCCTAACCTTAACCCCGTACCCGACAGCAGGGAAAATCTCGGCAAGCAGCTGGAAATTATCGAAAAGGATGCCTGTATCCATGTTTACCCCTACGGCTCTATTACCGTAGGCCAGAAGGGCGAGGAGCTCTCCGATATGGAGGCTATGGCGAAGGATGTTATAGCTTTTTCCGATGACGGCAGAGGTGTCCAGAGCGACGGTATGATGAAAGAGGCTATGCTTAAGGCCAAAGCTCTCGGTAAAATGATAGTAGCCCACTGTGAGGTGAACGAGCTTCTTAAGGGCGGCTACATTCACGATGGTGAATATGCTAAGGCTCACGGACACAAGGGTATCTGCAGCGAAAGCGAATGGAAGCAGATAGAGCGTGACCTTAAGCTCGTCGAAGAGACAGGCTGTGCCTATCATGTATGCCACATCTCCACTAAGGAAAGCGTAGAGATTATCCGTCAGGCGAAGAAAAGGGGAGTGAATGTAACCTGTGAGACAGGCCCTCATTACCTCATTCTCTGCGACGAAGATTTACAGGAAGAGGGCCGCTTTAAAATGAATCCGCCTCTTCGCTCCCGTGAGGACAGAGATGCTCTTATTGAAGGCATAAAGGACGGCACTATCGATATGATAGCTACGGATCACGCTCCCCATTCCGCCGAGGAAAAGGGAAAGGGCTTGGCAGGAAGCATGATGGGTGTAGTAGGTATCGAAACTGCATTTCCGCTTCTGTATACGAATCTTGTCTTAAAGGGTGTAATCACTCTCGAAAAGCTTATTGAGCTTATGGCGGTAAATCCCCGTAAGCGCTTCGGTATCGGAGGCGGTACCGATGACGGAGAGAGCGCCGATTTTACCGTAGTCGATCTCGACGAAGAGTATGTTATCGACAGTAAGGATTTCTATTCTATGGGTAAGGCTACTCCCTTCGAGGGCTATAAAGTAAAAGGAAAGATAGTTCACACCTACATTAAGGGTGAAAAGATATTTTAAAAGAGGAGAGAGAAAATGACACAGGGTATCTATGAGGTTCTGAAAAATGAACAGCTTACTTCTACGGTCTTCCGTATGGTGCTTAAGGGTGACACCTCAGCGCTTGTGAGACCGGGGCAGTTCGTAAACCTTCTCGTGGAGGGCTGTTATCTGAGACGCCCCATTTCTGTCTATGATTGGGACGAAAGCACCGTAACTATTATCTACAAGGTAGTAGGTGAGGGTACGGAGAAAATGAGTAAATGGCAGGAAGGAAGCAAATGCGACATTCTCGTCGGACTCGGTAACGGCTTTGACACCTCTAAGGGCGGAGACAGACCTCTTCTCATCGGCGGCGGTGTAGGCGTGCCTCCTCTTTACGGCCTTTGCAAAAGATTAGCGGCAGAAGGTAAAAAGCCTACAGTTATTCTCGGCTTCAACGAAGAAAGTGAAATTTTCTGTAAGGAAGAGTTTTCCGCTCTCTGTGACACGGTAATCACCACCGTTGACGGCTCGGTAGGTGTAAAAGGCTTTGTAACCGACGCTATGAAGGATATGGATTATACCTTCTTTTATACCTGCGGACCTATGCCGATGTTCAAGGCTATAGAAAAAACTGCTAAAGGCTCAGGCGAATACAGCTTTGAGGAAAGAATGGGTTGCGGCTTCGGTGCCTGTATGGGCTGCAGCTGTAAAACCAAATACGGTAACAAGAGAATCTGTAAGGACGGCCCTGTTCTGGAAAGAGAGGAAATAATATGGTAAATACAAAGGTTGACCTCTTAGGTCTTGAGCTTGATAATCCTGTTATTCCTGCTTCGGGTACCTTCGGCTTCGGCTATGAATTCGCAGAGCTTTACGACATAAACTGTCTCGGCTCCTTCTCCTTCAAGGGTACCACATTAGAAGGCCGTTTCGGTAATCCCACCCCGAGAATTGCAGAATGTCCTCAGGGTATGATTAACTCCGTAGGTCTTCAGAATCCCGGTGTACATAAGGTTATTTCGGAAGAGCTTCCGAAGCTTAAAGAGGTGTTCAATAAAAAAGTTATTGCCAATGTAGGTGGATTTGCTATCGAAGAATATCAGGAATGTGCCCGACTTCTCGATGCGGAAGAACAGGTGGGTATACTCGAAATCAACATCAGCTGTCCCAACCTTCACGCAGGCGGTGTAAACTTCGGTACGGACGCTAAAAATGCGGCAGCGGTTATCGAGGCGGTAAAGAAGGTAACCACGAAGCCTGTTATGGCTAAGCTTACCCCAAATGTAACGGATATAACGGAAATCGCTCTCGCCTGTGAAGCTGCAGGTGCAGACGGTATCAGTATGATAAACACTCTTTTAGGTATGAGAATCGACCTTAAGACCAAAAAGCCCGTCATCGCTAATAAAATGGGCGGCTTCTCAGGTCCTGCCATTATGCCCGTGGCTTTAAGAATGGTTTATCAGGTATATGAAAAGGTAAATGTACCTATCGTGGGTATGGGCGGTATTTCGAAGGCTGAGGATGTCATCGAAATGATGCTCGCAGGTGCCACTGCCGTACAGGTCGGTGCCGCTAACTTGGTAAATCCCTTTGCCTGCCGTGATATTATAAACGATTTACCGAAGGCAATGGAAAAATATAACATATCATCATTAAAAGAAATTATCGGAGGTGCTCACTAATGGGTAGAGATGTTATTATCGCATGTGATTTCAGCAGTAAGCAGGAGGTTCTTTCCTTCCTTGACAAATTTCAGGGCAAAAAGCCTTTTGTAAAAATCGGTATGGAGCTTTATTATGCCGAAGGTCCTTCAATCGTTAAAGAAATCAAAGAAAGAGGACACAAGATTTTCCTAGATCTCAAGCTTCACGATATTCCCAATACAGTTAAAAAATCAATGGCTGTGCTTTCAAGACTCGATGTAGACATCTGTAATCTCCACGCAGGCGGAACAAAGAGAATGATGGAAGCAGCACTTGAGGGACTTACGAGACCCGACGGTACCCGTCCTCTTCTTATCGCAGTAACTCAGCTTACCTCTACCGACCAGGAGAGTATGGAAAATGATCTTCTCATTAAAGAGCCTATCGACAAGGTAGTTATGCACTATGCTAAGAATGCCGCTGATGCAGGTCTTGACGGTGTAGTATGCTCACCTCTCGAGGCACAGAAGGTACACGATACCTGCGGTAAGGACTTCCTTACCATCACTCCCGGTGTACGCTTTGCTGACGGTGACATCGGTGACCAGAAGAGAGTTATGACTCCCGCAGAGGCAAACAGAATCGGCTCAGACTATATCGTAGTGGGCAGACCCATTACCGCTGCAGAGGACCCCGTAGCCGCTTATGAAAGATGTCTGGCTGAATTTGTAGGCTGAGATAATCAGGATATAATCAAGTAATTTTAAAACGAAAGGATAGATTTACAATGAAAAAATTAATCGCAAAAGACTTACTCTCCATCGGTGCAGTTTTCCTTCGCCCTGAGGATCCCTTTACCTGGGCAAGCGGAATCAAAAGTCCCATTTATTGTGACAACAGACTTACCCTTACATCTCCTCAGGTAAGAACAGATGTAGAAACAGGTCTTGCTAAAACTATTCTTAAATATTATCCCGACTGCGAAGTCATTATGGGTACCTCTACAGCAGGTATCGCTCACGCTGCTATCGTAGGCCACATTCTTGGTCTTCCTATGGGTTATGTTAGAAGCGGTCATAAGGATCACGGCAGAGGTAACCAGATCGAGGGCAAGCTCGAAAAGGGTCAGAAGGTAGTAGTTGTGGAGGATCTTATCTCCACAGGCGGCAGTGTTTTAGAGGTTGTAGATGTTCTCCGCGAAGCAGGTGCAGAGGTGCTCGGTATCGCTTCTATCTTTACTTACGGTATGAAGAAGGGAATCGACAGAATGGCTGCAGCCGATGTTATCAACCACAGCCTTTCAAATCTTGACGCAGTAGCAGAGGTAGCCGCAGAGGAAGGCTACATTAAAAATGAAGACATCGCCCGTCTTCTTAAGTTCAGAGATAATCCGTCAGATGAAAGCTGGATCGGAGGCACAAAATGAGAAGTCTTATAAATATTCTCGACCTTTCCGTTGAAGAAGTTGACAAGCTCCTCGATGTAGCTGATGACATTATAGCTAACCGCGAAAAGTACAGTGAGGTTTGTCACGGTAAAAAGCTTGCTACTCTTTTCTTTGAGCCTTCTACGAGAACAAGACTGAGCTTTGAGGCAGCTATGTATGAGCTCGGCGGTAATGTTTTAGGCTTCTCCGCCGCCGCATCATCATCAGCCTCAAAGGGTGAAAGCGTAGCAGATACCACCCGTATGGCCTGCTGCTATGCTGATATTATCGCTATGCGTCATCCTAAGGAGGGTGCGCCCTTTGTAGCCTCGAAGGTTTCCTCCGTGCCTGTAGTAAATGCAGGTGACGGCGGTCACAACCATCCTACACAGACTCTCACCGACCTTCTTACCATCCGCCGTAAAAAGGGCAGACTGAATAACTTCACCATCGGCTTCTGCGGCGACCTTAAGTTCGGCAGAACCGTACATTCACTCATCACTGCTCTGGCAAGATATGAGGGCATAAAAATCGTTCTTATTTCTCCCGATGAGCTGAAGCTTCCCTCTTATATCAAAAAGGATGTTATTAAAAATAACGGTATCGAATATGTTCAGACTACAGACCTTGAGGCTGTTCTTCCCGAGCTTGATGTTCTTTATATGACGAGAGTTCAGCAGGAAAGATTTTTCAGTGAGGAAGAATATATCCGTCTGCGTGACAGCTATATTCTCACCCGTAAAAAGCTCGATAAGGCAAAGGAAGACCTTATTATTCTTCATCCTCTGCCCCGTGTAAACGAGATTTCCACCGATGTGGACGACGACCCGAGAGCCTGCTATTTCGAACAGGCACTTTGCGGAAAGTTTGTCCGTATGGCTCTTATTATGGAGCTTTTAGGTCTTCATCCTGAAGAAAAGGAGAGTAAATAAATGAATATAGATTCCATCAAAGAAGGTCTCGTTATCGACCATATTACTGCAGGCAATGCTATGAGAATTTATAATCTCCTCGGCTTCGATAAGCTTGAATGCAGTATAGCCATTATCAAGAATGTAAACAGCAAAAAAATGGGCAAAAAGGATATTATCAAAATCGACAGCAATATTGACATTAACCTTGAAGCTCTCGGCTACATTGACCCGGGTATCACTATCGATGTTATCCGTGACAGTAAGCTCGTGGAAAAAAGACACGTTGACCTTCCCGAAACCTTACACGGTGTTCTCCGCTGTAAAAATCCCCGCTGTATTACCTCTGTAGAGCAGGAGCTCAGCCAGGAGTTTATGCTCACCGACAGAGAAAACCGAGTTTATCGCTGTATTTACTGCGAAGCCAAGGCTAACTGAAAAAATTACTACCCGCTGAAAATGGCGGGTAGTTTTTCGTGTTGACAATGAATTTTCACGGTGGTATTATAAACTCAATGAAATAAGATAAAAAGGATAGAATTAAAATGTACATAACCTTTAAAAACTACAGTACAGACGGAAAAATGATTCTCTCTGTCGGTAATCAGAAATATACCGTAAATCCCGAGTCCTCCGTAGAGGTCTTTCACTCGGGGGATAAGTTAGAGTTTGAGGCACAGATTAATCCTTTCGAGGAGCTTTTAGAGGGGATAGACGAAATCGATGAAAATGATAAAAACGACAGCTTTAAGGACAGGGTACTTACGAAGCTCACGAAAAAAGTTATAAAGAAAGTTCCGGAAATAGTTCTTAATATTGCTGTTAAATACGAAATAAGCTTTTCTGATTATCAGAATCCGGTTGTTAATTTGTTCGACGGTGCCTATTCTGTTTGTGACGGTAAGATTGCTGATTTTTTTGATATGGTTCCTGTGGCTATGTGCTTTTCGAGGGCTGAAACGGACTGCGGTGAGATAAAAGTAACTGATGTGGAGATTCTTAACCGTAAAAGCTTCCTCAGAATAGTCAGAAGTATTCTTTTATTTGTCCATTGGGGATTTCTTCTGATTGACCTGTTGTTTTTCTTTGTTCCTGAATATACGATAGTTAAATTCTGCTCCTCACACTTTTTCGTAAAGAGGCTTCTGGGCTCTCTTTACAAAAAGTCTCCTATTGAAAGAGCGAGAATTTTGGCAGAAAAAGAACTCAGGTATGAAGATGAAAAGGAAGAAGGCTGTCTGACTTATATACTGAAAGGACTGCTTATTCTTGCTGTTATAATCGGCATCTTTGTATGGGCAGGCTCAGGTGAATAAGCATAAAAAATCACAGGACACAAGCCTGTGATTTTTTTACAGCCTTTTATATATCAGAAAAATTTACGCAGAATGTCGGGGATGCTTTCAGATGATGTGTAATTATTAAAATAAGGAGTAATACACTTGTTGAAGGGAGTATCGGCACTGAGCTGACTTTTCGAATCGCTGTCTATGAAAACGACACTGCTTTCTGAAATGATAGCCTTGTCATATCTGTCGAAAGGTTTACCTGTTCCCGATTTTGTTTCTAGTAGCATATACATACCGCTTTGCGGCATATAGTTGGTTTCAATGTCGTAAATATGCAAAACTCCCTGAATCCATCCGTAGCTTCCTTCTTTAACCGAGGTCATAATATAATCTACAGCGGCATTAAGTCTGTAATCGGTAATTTCTATTTCCTCCGGCACTCCGTTTCTGTAAAGCACTGCTTTGGTTATAATGGGAAACTCTGCATCCGATTGGGTGAACTCAGTAGTAGCTTCTGCATCGTTTCTAGGCAGTGTCGGTATGAAAGCGAAAACTGCCGCTGTTACCGCTAAAATAATACACACCGCTAAAACTATCTTCTTCATATCTCTGCCTCCTTTATAATCTATCTCCAAGTCAAATATAATACTTTTGAATGCTTTTGTCAATATACGAAAAAAGAGGCGGAATCTCACCGCCTCAAAAGTATTTGCTGTTATGCCTCCACTGAAAGGGGAGGTGTCCCGAAGTGACGGAGGGGTCCTCCGCATTCCGAATTACCCGAAAAAATCCTTCAGCAAATCTGCCATCGGATTATCGTTTTCTTCCTTTTTCTTTTCGTTCTGCTGCTTTTTCATATAATTCATAACATCGAACTTGTTTGCACCGGCGCTTTCTTTTCTCTTGTTAAAATCAGAAAGTCTTTCCCTGTAGCCGCATACACAGACGAACATTTTCTTTTCACCCTCACCGCGAAGCTCTAACTTCTTATGACAGTCGGGACAGCGTGCATTGGTTACCTGGGTAAGGCCTTTTCTGTAGCCGCATTCTCTGTCCTGGCAGATAAGCATTTTGCCTTTTTTGCCGTTTACCTCGAGAAGATATTTACCGCAAACGGGGCACTTGTCCTTGGTGGCATTATCGTGGGTGTACTGTGCATTACTGGTAATTACCATCGAAACAAGAGAGGTTGAGTAGTCTCTCATCTGTCCGATGAATTTCTTCATATTTGCTGTACCCTTGCTGATGTTTTGCAGCTCCTGCTCCCATTTTGCTGTGAGCTCGGCAGATTTAAGGTCGGGAGGAACGATTTTAATGAGCTGCTTGCCCTTTGCCGTGGGGTGAATTTCCTTTCCCACACGCTCAATGGAGAAATTATCAAAAAGCTTTTCTATGATATCAGCTCTGGTGGCAGGTGTACCGAGACCGCTTGTGGTACGGATAACCGCCTGTAGATTTTTATCCTCTATCTGCTTTACGGGGTTTTCCATAGCGGAAAGGAGAGTAGCTTCCGTGTATCTTGCAGGAGGTCTCGTCTTTCCGTTTATGATTTTCGCATTAAGCAGGGGAAGACTCATACCCTCGCGGAGAACGGGCAGATCCTGACTTTTGTTTTCAGCTTCGGTATCCTCGTCCTCGTCGATGCTGTTTCCGTAATATTCCTTCCAGCCGAGCTTAACAGGGGTAGTGCCTTTGGCGTGGAAGCTGTTTCCGTTTATGTCTATCTGTACCTTTACCTCATCATATTCGTAGGGCTCAGACAGCACCGCCATAAAGCGCCTTACTACGAGGTCGTAGATGTTTCTTTCGTCGTAGGAAAGCTTGGCAAGATTAGGAGACTGCTCTGTGGGAATAATAGCGTGGTGGTCACTGACCTTGGCGTTATTTACTATATATTTGGTTTCAATTTTACCTCTTGACAGTCTCATTGCCTGCTGCTGATAAGGCCCTACAGCCATAGCACGGAGTCTTTCGGGGATAGTAGCCACTACATCATCGGTGATGTAGCGTGAGTCCGTACGGGGGTAGGTGAGTACCTTATGGTATTCGTAAAGGCTCTGCATAAAGGCAAGCGTCTGCTTGGCAGAATAGCCGTATTTTTTATTGGCATCTCTCTGTAATTCCGTCAGGTCGTAGGCGGCAGGGGGTGCCTTTTTCTTTGAGGCTTTTTCTATCTTTTTAACTGTGCCGTTTTTACCCTTTATGCTATCCGCAATTTTATCGGCGAAGGCTCTGTCAGAGAAGCGGGTGTTGTTTTTGCTGTCGCGGAAGGTAGCGTTGAAGCCCTTGAAAACAGCCTGCACGGAGAAGTAATCCTTTGGCTGAAAGGCCTGGATTTCCTCCTCTCTCTGAACGATGAGAGCGAGAGTGGGAGTCTGCACGCGGCCTGCTGAAAGCTGTGCATTATATTTGCAGGTGAGAGCGCGGGTGACATTGAGTCCTACGAGCCAGTCTGCCTCTGCTCTTGCCTGAGCAGAATAGTAGAGGTTATCGTAGTCCTTGGCAGGCTTGAGGTTTGCGAAGCCCTCCTTTATGGCCTTGTCTGTCTGTGAGGAAATCCAGAGACGGTAGGTAGGCTTTTTCCAGTGGGCCTTCATCATTATCCATCTGGCTACAAGCTCACCCTCACGGCCTGCATCAGTAGCGATAACGAGAGAGGATACATCGGGGCGCTTCATCAGTGCAGAAACAGCTCTGTACTGCTTTGAGGTCTGCTTGATGATAACGAGCTTCATTTTATCGGGAAGCATCGGTAAATCCTCGAGATTCCATCTTTTGTATTTGTCGTCGTAGGCATCCGGGTCAGCTAAGGTCACGAGATGGCCGAGAGCCCAGGTGATTATGTATTTCTGCCCGATAATACAGCCGTCACCCTTTTGATGACAGCCGAGAACACGGGCAATATCTCTTGCTACGGAAGGCTTTTCCGCTAAAACGAGAGTTTTATCCATGCTGTTTTTCTCCTTTACTTTATTACTGACAGACAGCAGTTATCTGTATCGAAGCTTTCTGCGATCGCCTTTTCCACATCCTCTTTGGTAAGACTTTTGTAAAGCTCTACGGTGTCGAAAAGACTTTGTCCGTTAAAGTAGGCATCGATGATGTTATTAGCCATATCGTCCACATCGTTGAAGGCTAAAACAGCCATACCGTACATCTTCTTAAGAGAAACATTGAAATCCTCGTCGCTGATACCGCGTTTTTTGATTTCTTCGATTTTGCTGATTATTGCATCCTTTACCGCTTCGGGTTTTGCACTTTCACCGCTGAACATCGGTGCGGCAAAGCCTCTGCCTGCGAAGTATTCCTTGCTGAAGGTGGGATTAATGAGTCCCTTTTCCATAAGCTCGCTGTAAAGGGGTGAAACCTTGCCGGCGATAATGTCGAGAGCGATGTTTACGGTAAGGGATTTTTTAGCTGACGGTACTGCCGAGTCAAGATTATCCTTGAAGCCGAGTGCGAATTTAGGCATATCAACGCCCATAGTCTCCTCGATAAGCTTTTCTGCTACAGCCTTCGGCTCCTCGGGGATAATCTGTTCGAATTTAACGGGTGATTCGGGTTTAATTACTCTGTCAACTATGCCGAGAACAGTTTCTTTTTTTACATTACCTACTACGGCCAAAGCCATATTGCTTAAATTATAGAAGGTGTTATAGCAGCTGTAGAGAAGCCCGGCGTTAATTTCGGCGATGGATTCTATGGTACCCGCGATGTCGATTCTTACGGGATTTTTACTGTACATACCGCGCAGAAGATTGAAAAGCACCTGCCAGTCGGGGCTGTCCTGGTACATTCTGATTTCCTGGCCGATGATACCCTGCTCCTTCTGTACGGTTTCCTCGGTGAAGTAGGGTGCTTTTACGAAGTCGAGAAGAATTTCGAGATTTTTCTCAAATTCCTGTGAGCATTGGAAAAGATAGCAGGTACGGTCGAAGCTCGTATAAGCGTTGGCATTTGCGCCGGTTTCTGCGAATCGTGTGAAAGCATCCAGCTCTTCACTTTCGAAAAGCTTATGCTCGAGGAAGTGAGCGATGCCCTCGGGAACAGAGGTGTAATTTTCCTCGCTTTCGAGCTTGAAGCAGGTATCCACAGAGCCGTATTTGGTGCCGAAAATGGCATAGGCTCCCGAATAGTCAGGCTTTTCCATTACGAATATCTTAAGTCCCGAGCTGTGGTCGATTTCGTAGTATTCTTCGTTTAAAAGCTCGTTTCGTATTGTTTTGCAGTTCATTATTCTTCCTCCTTTTCACTTTCTAAAATAAAGACCGTATCCTCGGTAACCATAGAGGCGGCAATAATGATTTCCTCACGGCTTACGGAGTTTATTTCGTCGATAAAGCTTTCGGGTGTTCTGAAAAGGCCGCTTGTGGTCTGTGAGGTCATCCAATGGTCCAGAGTCATAATGCTGTCGTCCACAGATGAAAGAGTGTCAGTGATGCTTTTTTTAGCGTTTTCGATTACCTCGTCGGTGAAAATACCCTTCCGAATATCGTCAAGCTCATTTCTTATGGCATTGAGAGCCTTGAGAGCATTTTCCGTTTCCACGCCGCTTTCGACTATAATAAGACCCTTGTTGTTTACGAGTCTGGCGCTGCAGTAGTAACAGAGGCTCATTTTTTCTCTTACATTCGTAAAGAGCTTTGAGAAGGTGCCGCTGCCGAAAATGGCGCACATAACCTTTATGGCGGCATAGTTATCGTAATCGTAGGTCATACCTGCTCTCATACCGATAACGAGCTTTCCCTGCTTAACCTTTTGCTTTTCGGTTACGGTTCTGCTTTCGTAGGCTTCGGTGAGGAATTCCGTATGAAGCTCCGTAACAGCTTTTTTGTCGCGGGCAAGAGAATCGAAAAGTGAAGAGAAAATCTTTTCCGTTCTCTTTTCGTCGATGTTACCTGTAACATTAATTTGTATGGGGCAGGAGAAGAGAAGCTTTTTCCAAGCCTCCATAAGCTCCTTACCCGTAATTTTTTCTATATCCTCCGTTTTACCGAGCTGACTAATGCCGTAGGCCTCGTCACGGCACATTTCCTCCGTCATTCTGTCGAGGGCATAAAGACGCTTTTCGTCCTTTCTGCTTTCGATTTTTTCGATGAGGAGTCTTTTTTCTCTCTGTATATTTTCTTCTCTGAAGCCATCGGGTGTGATATCGGGCTTAAACAGACAGGTGCAAAGAAGCTTTACGCCCTCCTCCCAGACCTTGTCGTTTCCGAGAGCGAACCGGTCGTCGAGACAGAGAAGAGACAGAGAAAGCACCTGCACCTCACCGATTTTACTCACCGAGGGAGAAATAACAGCACCGTAAAGGGAAGCGAGACGGCGGTTCATATTCATAAGGGTATCGTAGTTTTTATTGGTTCTGGCTAAAAGATGGATGAGCAGAGCATTCTTAGCCGCATCCTGTGAAAGGGGAGTAAGGAGATTTAAGGTTACTACCGAGTTTTTGAATTTGGCGGTCTTATGAGTGCAGAGCCTTACACCGCCGCTGATTTCTTTTATGTTCATATTTATCCTCCTGAAACAGTTTATACCTTATTATTGTATCATAAAAGTATACCTGTATGCAAACGGTATCGGCAAAAAAATTACAAGCTTTGAAAAAATTTCCTGTTCAGCCTTGTATTATATATGACAGGGAAGGGAGGAAATTTAAGATTAATTTAAAGGTATATTAAAGTTTTATCTGTATACTTACTGTATCTTTATCAGGGGAAAAGAAGGGATGTTTTTTCGTCAAAATAACCATCATATTTTCATTTTACGCTTTAACACGATAAAATTGAGGACAGAAAAAGGTTTTATGGTGATTTTTAACAATGTCTAATCCTACAAAAAAGACCCGTAAACAATCAAAAATAATGCCGAAAATGTCAAAATTATCCCAACTAATTTTGAATAAATAAAAAATTATCTAAAAAAATTGCGGTTTTATATTGCAAAATGCCGATAAATTGTGTAAAATGGTTAAAGTGACAATAGTCAAAATATCCAATTAACATAATTTTTCAGTTGGGGGATTAAAAAATGTCTAACAGATTATTTCAGGGTATCATTCATCAGATGAAGGATGCTATCGACCGCACTATCGGCGTTATTGATAACAGCGGCACTGTTGTTTGCTGCAGCGATCTCGGCCGCATAGGAGAGACAGGCTTCGTAGATGCAAAAGAGGTTTTCGGTACAGCCGATGTAATCGTTATCGGCGGTAAGACCTTCCTCGTTATTTCTTCACAGAACCATCCCGACAGCGCTATATTTGTCGACGGTAATGATGAAACTGCCGCAAACTATGCAAAGCTTATTGCTATTTCTCTCGGCGGTATCAAGCAGTACTACGATGTAAAATTTGACCGCAGCAATTTTATTAAAAATGTTATTCTCGATAATATTCTCCAGGGAGATATTTACCTTAAAACCCGTGAGCTTGGCTTCAATAACGAGGTTTCCCGCTGTGTTCTTCTTATAAGAACAGCCGAAAGAACCGACGTTTCCGTAAGCGAGTCAATCCAGAATCTGTTCCCCGATAAAAATAAAGACTTCGTTATCAATATCAACGAAACCGACATCGCTTTAGTTAAAGAGGTGCGCGCAGGCAACGAAATCAAAGACCTTGAGAAGCTTGCCAGAAGCATCGTCGATTCCTTACATACCGAGTATTATATTAACTCCATCATCGGTATCGGTACCATCGTAACAGGTATCAAGGAGCTTCCTCGCTCATTCAAGGAATCTCAGATTGCTCTCGAGGTAGGCAAAGTATTTGATACTGAAAAAACTATCGTCACTTATGAAAATCTCGGTATTGCGAGACTTATTTATCAGCTTCCCACTACTCTGTGCGAAATGTTCCTTAAGGAAATTTTCAAAAAAGGCTCTATTGTGGGACTTGACCACGAAACTCTTTTCACTATCCAGAAGTTCTTCGAAAACAACCTCAATGTTTCCGAAACCTCCAGAAAGCTTTTCGTACACAGAAATACTCTCGTTTACCGCCTCGAAAAAATCAAAAAGCTCACAGGTCTTGATCTGAGAGAATTTGACGATGCCATCGTATTCAAAGTTGCACTCATGGTTAAAAAATATCTTGATGCAAAGCCCATCAAATATTAATATAAAGTTGTCTTATAGGTGTCTTCATACACCGGTTAAGCGCAGTTATCCGTAATTAACAGCCGTCATTATTTCTTAATATTGGCGGCTATAAATAAGTATAAAATAAAGAAAGAGACGGAATATGATAGAATTTAAAAATGTTTCAATGAAATATAAAACCAACGGCGCCGTAGCTCTTGATAATGTCAACGTTAAAATCGACGACGGTGAATTCGTTTTCATCGTAGGTGCTTCCGGTGCAGGTAAAAGCTCTTTTCTTAATGTTATTATGGGACAGGAAAAGGTTGACTCGGGTATCGTAAGAGTCGGCCCCTATAATCTTGCCTCCATCAGAAGAAGAGCTCTTCCTTACTTAAGGCGTATGCTCGGTATCGTTTTCCAGGATTTCAGACTTATCCCGAAAATGACCGTTTATGATAATGTCGCTTTCGCACTCCGTGTTATCGGTATGGGTGACAAAAAAATTACCAAAAGAGTACGCTATGTGCTTAAGCTCGTAGATCTTTCGGACAAGGCTAATAATTTCCCTCATCAGCTTTCGCAGGGTGAGCGTCAGCGTGTGGCTATCGCCAGAGCTCTCGTTAATAATCCCGCCGTAATTATCGCTGACGAGCCTACGGGTAATCTTGACCCTATTCTTTCTAACGATATTATGAGCCTTTTCGATAAAATCAATGCTCTCGGTGCTACTGTGGTGGTTGTTACCCACGACCTTGAGCTCGTACATCAGTTCGACCACCGTATCGTTACTATCGAAAACGGCAGAGTCGTCTCCGACATTCCCTCTAAGTATAAGCAGGCAGAGGATATTTCTCTGAGATTTACTGCTGAAAAGACGGAAGAAGTGAGCGAAGGCTCCGATGAAAGCGAAGAAAAGGGGGAGCAGGAAAATGGCTAAAAAAAGAAAGCACCGTTCCGGCGGTCTTAATACCACATATCTTACGAAAATGGGCGCACATAACATCATCGCGAACCGCAGTATGTCATTTTCGTCCGTAAGCGTTCTTACTGCCTGTCTTCTTCTTATCGGCGTTTCCGTTATGATTCTCGTTAATATCCAGAATCTCGTCAAGGATGTGGAAAATCAGAATGTTGTAGTCGCTTTCGTAAAGGAAGGCATCAGTGACGAGGAGGTAGCCAAGGTAGGAACTGACCTTGCCGCTATTCCCGATGTAACGAATGTCGAATTCGTTTCCAAGGAAGCAGGCTATGAGGAGCAGCTTCGTGAGTTCGGTGTTGACGAAAACCTCTTTGACGATGTTATCGAAAATCCGCTTCCTCATTCTTACCGTGTATCCGTAAGTAATCTCGAGCAGTTTCAGACAACTCTCGCAGGAATAAAGGCAGTTCCGAATGTGGATGCTGTCCGAGAGAGCCAGGAGCTTGTAAGTCAGATTTCGACCTTGCAGAATTCCATTACGGCTATATGTATTATTATCGTTGCCGTTCTCGCGGTAGTTTCCATGTTCATTATTTCTAACACTATCCGTATTACCATGGTGTCAAGAAAGATTGATATTCAGGTTATGAAATCCGTAGGTGCTACTAATACCTTTATTTGCTGGCCCTTTATGATTGAGGGCGTTATCATCGGTGTTATTTCCGGTGTGCTTGCGGTTATTCTTACCTTTATCGTCGAAAAGATAGAGGGCGGTGCTATGCAGTCACTTCTTGAAATGTTCGGCAGTGAGGCAATATCCCTTACGAACTATTTGCCGCTTCTTATCGTTTGCTATCTCGTTTCGGGTGTATTTATCGGTGCCTTCGGCAGTATCGTATCCATCAGTAAGTACCTTAAGAAGGAAGGCAGCGAAGCCAACGAAATGCTATAATTTAATTTTCTGATTAAACCGAAGGATTTTTCTCTCGGTTTAATCCTGTTTTAAAGGAGTACCTTATGAACAAAAAACTCACATCCTTTGTATGTCTGTTGCTTGTTTTTGTCTTTGTTTTAACTCTTGATTCTTCTGCGGCTACCCAGGCAGAGCTTGAAGCGCAGATAGCACAGAATAACGCTCAGATTCAAGCTAACCAGGAAAAGCTCAATGAGCTTAAGGAGCAGAAGGAGAATCAGCAGCAGTATCTCGAAGCTCTCGAGGAGCAGATTAAGGCTGTCGAGGGTAAGGCTACTAATCTGCAGACCCAGGTAGAAACCATCGACACACAGATTAATAAGCTCGACGGTGAGCTTAAACAGCTCGGAAACGAAACCAAGGCCATCAATGCTGATATAGCACAGACCGAAAAGGATATCAAAGACACTCAGTCAAATATCACATCTAAAAGTGAAACTCTTTCCGCTAAGCTCCGTTCAGCTTATATGAACGGAAATCAGTCAGCCTTAAAGATTCTTATGGGCTCAAAAAGTCTCGCGTCTTTCCTTACCCGCCTTGAAATGATGAAGCGTACCTCAGAGCAGGATAAAAAAGTAATCATCGATTTCAAGGAGCAGGTAACTGACCTTAAAAATGATAAGAAGAAGCTCGAAAAGGACCGTAAGGAGCTGGCAGAAAAAGAGGCTGAAATCAGCGAAAAGAGAGATGAACAAAACAGCAAAAAGGCGGCTCTCGTCGAGAAGCAGAAGGAATATGACAGTACGATGTCGAGCCTCGAGGGTCAGTACGGCGAAATCGAAAAGGTAATGGCCAATATCGATAAGTCAAGCTCTGCATATAAGAATTATATCAATAAGCTTGAAGCTGAAAATGCCGCTGCCGACGCTGAAATCGACCGTATTTTAAAGGATTACTATGCTACTCAGAATCAGCAAAGCACTACAAGGCTTCCCGCCTCAAATGTGGCTCCCGGTGAATCCTATCAGGGCTCAGGCTCCTGGTATTGGCCCATAGGAAATACCTGGTGCTATATCAGCAGCGAGTACGGCTACCGTGATGCGAGCATTTCCGGCTGGAGCTTCCACGGAGGTATCGACCTGGCAGGCGGTAACGGAAAGCTTCACGGCGCACCTGTTTATGCTACCAGAGCAGGCTATGTAATCGCCGCCGTCACCAGTGACACAGGCTACGGTATTTATGTTCTTATCGACCACGGAGACGGTTATTCCAGTCTTTATGCACACATGTCTGCCCGTTATGTAGAGGTGGGTAATTATGTTACTCAGGGTCAGATTATAGGCAGGGTAGGTAACACCGGTAATTCCCGCGGTGCTCATCTTCATTTCGAAATCCGCTACTACGGAGAAAAGAAAGACCCCCTTAACTATGTTAAAAATCCTAACTGATAAACCTTTTTAAAATTATAGGAGTGATTAAACTTTGAGTAAAAAGTTTTTATGTATAATTTTCGCTCTCATTCTGGCGGTGACTCCGCTGTTATGCTTCAATGCAGCTGCCCTTCCGGAGGAAAAGGAGGAGCTTGAAAACAGAATTGATGAAATTGATGCTGAAATTGCCGCCAACAAGGTAAAGCTCGAATCTCTCA
This sequence comes from Clostridia bacterium, assembly GCA_017516315.1. Classification (GTDB taxonomy): domain Bacteria; phylum Bacillota; class Clostridia; order Oscillospirales; family Acutalibacteraceae; genus UBA6857. The sequence continues at coordinate 57,268 of JAFXDE010000054.1, forward strand.
AGGATAAAAAAGATAAGCAGATGGAGTATCTTGATACTCTCGAAACACAGATAGAAACCGTCGAAAGCAAGGTTTCAAATCTGCAGACTCAGATAGAAAGAATCGACAGCCAGGTAAAAAAGCTTAATACTGAGCTTAAACAGCTCGATAATGAAATTACGGAAATCAACAGCGGCATCACTACTGCTGAAAAGGATATTGTTACCATGCAGGATAATATCAGCTCTACGAGTGACCAGCTCGCCGCAAAGCTTCGTTCATCCTATATGAACGGAAACGATTCTGCTCTTAAAATACTTATGGGCTCTGACAGTCTGGCTTCCTTCCTTACACGTCTCGAGATGATGAAAAGAAGCTCCGAAAAGGACAAAAGCCTCATTTTAGGCTTCCGTGATAAGGTAACCAAGCTTAATAAAACTAAAGAAAAGCTTGAAAAGGATAAGACTGAGGTCAGTGCGAAGATTACCGAGGCTAATGAAAAGAAGGCTCTTTCACTTGAGAAAAAGTCTGAGCTTGAGGTAAAGCAGAAGGCACATGATGCTACAATGACCGATCTCGAGGGAAAATATGCTGAGGTTGAAAGCATAATCTCGGGACTTGATAAGTCAAGTGCAGAATATAAAAAATATAACAGTGAGCTTCAGAAGGAAAAGGCAGAGGCCGATGCGGAAATCGATCGTATCTTAAGTGAATATTATGCTACACAGACTACTCTGCCCGTAAATAATAATGAGCCTACCTCTGCACAGCAGAATGGAGGCGGTAACAGCTCTACGACAAAGCCTGCAGGCCCCTCCTACACTGCAAAGGGTGACTGGCTGTGGCCCTTAGGTAACGCATCCTGCTACATCAGCAGTCCTTACGGCTACAGAAGCGCATCCGTCAGCGGTAACGCCTTCCACGGCGGTACGGATATAGCAGGCAGCGGTATCAGCGGTAAGCCCGTTTACGCTTCCAGAGCCGGTAAGGTTATTACGGCTGTCACCTCAAACCGAGGCTACGGTATCTATGTTCTCATAGACCACGGAGACGGTTATTCCACACTCTATGCCCACATGTCTGCCCGTTATGTTTCTACCGGTGACAATGTCTCCAAGGGTCAGATGATAGGCCGTGTAGGCAGTACGGGTAACTCTACGGGTCCTCATCTTCACTTCGAGGTAAGGTACTACGGAGAGAAGAAAAATCCGATGAATTTCGTTAAAAAACCGTAAAAAAGACTAAAATACGAGGGGTAGTTATCTATCCCTCTGATTGTGTTTTATCAGGAGATGAGAGTTGATGAATAAAAAAATATCCTTAGGAGTTGCTTTTTCTCTTTTTATTCTCGTTGCCGCACTCGCTTCGGCTATTACGCTCGGAGTAGTAGGAAGGGAATATAATTCTATCCTTAAGGGACTTCCCGAAAAGATAGAGAGATATGAAATTCTCGATGAGCTTGACGATGTGATAAATAATAATTACTACGGTAAAAGTGAAGCCTCCGACCTGGAGCAGGCGATAGCCCAGGGTTATGTAGAGGGCCTCGGTGACAAAAGCTCTGTTTATATGACAGCAGACAAATATAAGGAATACCTTTCTGAGGTTAACGGAGATATGTTTGGTATCGGCGCCGAATATGTCAGAACTAAAAGCAACAGTATAGAAATTACGAAGGTTTACGACGGCTCTCCTGCAGAAAACAGCGGTCTCAGAGCCGGAGATGTAATCGTAGCCTTCGACGGCATCAGAATCGATGTAAATAATTATGATGATATGGAAGCCAAGCTTCGCGGAGATAAGCTTACAAGCGTAAATATAATCTATAACCGTGACGGTGCGGAAACCAATGTGACGGTAGTTAAGGGCTATGAGGCACAGTCAGTTTTTACCGGTGTTTATAACAGCGTAGGCTATCTCGAAATAACGGATTTTTACCCCTCCACGGCAGAACAGACTCAGCAGGCTATAGATAAATTTATTTCTTCAGGCATAACTGCCGTAGTAGTTGATCTCAGAAAGAATACAAGCGGCAATTATGAGCAGGCTGTAAAAACCCTCGATATTTTCGTTCCTATGTCTGACTCTCAGAGGGCGGCAGCTACTGTCTTTGACGAAAACGGAAACACTGTAAAGAGCTTTACTACTACCTCGGGTGAGATAAATCTTCCCGTAGGTGTTCTCGTAAGCACGGAAACTCAGAAGGCGGCTGAGCTTTTCGCCTGTAATATCAGAGATTTCAATAAGGGTGTTATTTTCGGAACGGGCAGTACAAAGGGCTCTGCTATGATGCAGGAAATTTTCGAGCTTTCCAAGGGAAGCGCCGTTCTTTTAACTACAGGCACGGTTACTCCTTATAAGAGTGAAAGCTTTAACGGTACAGGTGTAGCACCTGACTATATAACAGAGGACTCACCGCGCAGCGAGACAATCGAAGAGGACGGGCAGTTCCTTTATGCCGTATCGGTTCTTAAGGGTGAGCAGGTTTAATTTTTAATCAATAATTCGGGAAGGGAATGGTTAACCGTGAGCATAAAGGTCAGTGTTATTATGGCGGTTCATAATGGGGGAGAGAAGTTAAAAAAATCTCTTGACTGTCTGAAAAATCAAAGCCTTAAGGACATAGAAATCATAATGGTTGACGCCCGTTCTGACGACTCGACAGCCGAAATAATGAAATCCTACACTCAGGATAAGCGCTTCGTTTTTTATTCCTTTGACGGGGTGAGTGTTTCCGAAAGCAGAAACTATGCTCTGACTCTTGCCAAGGGTAAATATGTCTCCTTCTGTGACAGTAATGTTATTTTTACTAAAAATCTTCTCAGGGAAATGTACGAAACTGCACGGGAGAAGGATGCGGATTTGTGCGTGTCTCCTATGGCGAGCAGCGATATTTACGGAAAGCATGAGTTTACCTCATCGAGTATCCTTTCTAAGGAAAGGGTTACGGATAAATTTGATATTAATCTTATATGGAATCCTGCCGTAACCAATAAAATTTTCAAAAGAGAAAAAATCGAGGCTGTTTCTGCCTTCTTTTCTCCCTACGGAAAGGCAAGAGAAGCGGCTTTTTCCATCCCCTTTGCATTAGCGAGTAATATTATCGTTTCCTGCTCGAAAAGCTCCGTAGTTTATATCGATCCCGTAAAGAATGAAGGCGTTTCGGAATTTCCGATTGAGCAGTATCTCGATGCCTATGAATATATAATCAGTAAGGCGGAAGCAGCCTTCGGAGAAGCTGAGGAAGACGCTAAAAATGACTTCGATAAAAAGGAACTGAAAAAACAAAAAATCTGTTATATAGACCAGATATACCATAAGGAAATAACTGTCCTTCTTTACAGCTATTACCGTCATTTCTGGTCTCTTGACGATGAGACCATAAAAAAATATGCAGACATTATTATGTCTCTTTACTCTAAGCTCTCCAAAAAGGGTAAGGGTCAGCTGCGTAGAAAGAATAAGGATATTTTCTACGGCGAGGAGCTTATAACAGCGAAAAAAGAAATGGCTGAAAGGCCTAAGGCTACACTCTGTATAGGGCCTGTATCTGAGAAGCAGGAAAAAAAGAAGGAAAGCCTTTTTGCGCTTGTAGAGTCCGTATATAATCAGACTATGCCTACCTTTGAGCTGTTTGTAGATGAAAGTCTCAGAGACGGCTTCCCCGAGGAATACAGAAAAGCGGAAAATCTTATTTTTATTAAAAGTGATTCTGCGGCTGAATTTAAGGATTTGTGTCTTGATATGTGTCACACTGATTACATAATGTTCCAGGAGTGCTCTGTTACACTTAATCCTAAAATTCTTATGAGACACTATTCTGTTCTCGAGGGAAGAGACAGATACGGCTTTTCTACTTCTCTGCTTACTCGCTTTGACGGCTCGAATACAGGTGAATATGCTTTTTCGGATTTGTTTTTTGAATCGGAAAAGGATAAAAACCGTATTCTTCCTCAGGATAAAACCTTCCTGCTGGATCTGTTTTTCAGTAATAAGCTGTTCCGTGCAGAGCATCTTAAGGGTATACATTTCGCTTTTTCGGATAATCCTGTATACGATATGTACAAGCTTTATAAGCATTCACGCTTTAAAAAGATTTTTCACCGCGGAACCTATTTCAGCGTAAGCGAGGAGCAGGCAGTTTCTTATCTTCGCAAGGAAGAGAGATTACTCGACGAAAATAAAAGAAAAATCTATAAAAATTATAAGCTGAATTATTTAAGAGATGTAAAGCTTAAAAATATAAAGGAAAAAATTAAAAGCAAAATATCTGCCTCGGTCAGATATGTTTACACCTTAACCGATTATATCTTTACCTTTATTTTTTCTTCTATGAAGGTTCAGGACAGAGTCTTTTTCTACACGGGAAGAACTACGGGTGAGCCTGACGAAAATCTCGCTCAGCTTTATAAAAGCTGTACGGAGAAAAAGGTCCTCTTTGCCAAGGTTAAGCCTCACGGCTTCAGAGATCTTGTCAGAAAGAGATACTACCTCTTTACCAGTAAAGTAATCGTCACCGATGATTATATCTATCATCTGTGTAAGCATAAGCTCAAGCAAGAGCAGAAGCTTATCCAGGTGTGGTATACGGGCGGCGCTCTTAAAAAAATGGGTATCGACGGCCCCTCTGTTCTTACGGATTTCGATGAATACAGGACTCATTCTCAATACAGCGACTTCTGCGTTTCCTCAGAGTATGTCCGTCAGTATTACTGCCATGCCTTTGGTCTGGACAGGGAAGTGGTCAAGGCTGTGGGAACACCGCGCTCTGACCTTATAGTTAATAAAAATATCAAGGATAAAAACAAAAAGGAAATTTGCTCCAAGCATCCGCTTCTCAGAAATAAAAAGGTATATCTTTACTGTCCTACCGTCAGAATCAAGGAGGATGTTATTATTCCTTTTTCACCGAAGATTGAGTGGACGAGGCTTGATGATGAGCTTGATGACGATGAGGTATTTATTATCTGCCGCCATCCGTCAATGAAGGACGAATTTATCAAGGGAAGATTCTTCTCGAGAGTCAAGGACTATACATTCGAAAATACCAGCGAGCTTTTAGCTGTAGCTGATGTAATCGTAACGGACTATTCCTCCGTGGTTTTCGATGCTTCCTTAATGGATAAGCCGACGGTATTTTACTGCCCCGATTATGATGAATTTAAGGACGACACCTATCTCGATTATGAAAAGGAGCTTCCCGGTGAGATGATTATGAAATCCGATGAGCTTCTGCCTGCTTTGCGTCGCGCCGAAGAGGTATCTTCCGCTGAAATCAGAGCGATGTTTAACGAAAAGCAGATGGGCGCCTGCGACGGCAAAAGCACGGAAAGAATACTTTCTATGATAAAAAATTATTTGAAATAAATAACAGAACTCCCGATTCCGAGCGATTTCGGGAGTTTTCATTTTGAGAGATTTTTTACCTGTGATATTTTTTTCTTTCGGACACAAATTATATCTGCGGCTGAAAAAAACAGCGTGTTCGGAGGTGAAAAATGGTAAAGAGTATTAAAGTAATAAGAACGGTTATGCTGACTGTTACATCAGTTCTTTTATGTCTTTTGGTTTACGGGTTTTATGCAGTACCCGATGAACTTTACTGCATATCTGACAAAAGAGAAAGTGTAAATGAAATTTATACTATAACCTACGGTAAAAAAATCAGCTCCGTCGGACAAAGGAATACCGGTCAGAGTGATAAGTACGAGGCTGAAGTAAGTCTTCTTAATGTTATTCCCGTAAAAAGATCCTCGGTAACTGTAAAAAACAGAGATTATGTGGAGATTTCGGGAGAGCTTTTCGGATTAAGACTTTTCACCGAGGGCGTTATGATAGTAGGAACCGATGAAGTCGATACGGAAACGGGTGCTGTTTCCCCGGCGAAGAGTGCGGGACTTCAGAAGGGCGATGTCATTTACTCTCTTAACGGAACTAAGGTAAAGACAAGTCAGCAGGTTTCGGAAATTTTTCTGAAGGCCGGTGCCGAAGCTTTGACTATGGAATATCTTCGCGACGATAAGCTGAATACTGTTAAGTTTTCTTTAGCGTACAGTGTTTCAGAGGGAAAATATAAAGCGGGTCTTTGGATAAGAGACAGCGCAGCAGGTATAGGTACGATGACCTTCTACGATGTAGGAACAGGTATGTTTGCTTCTTTGGGACACGGGGTATGCGATGTAGATACCGGTGAAATCCTGCCTCTTTCTAACGGAGATATAGTTTCTGCCTATATAAGCGGATGCTATAAGGGTAAAAGCGGTAAAGCCGGTGAGCTTTGCGGTGCTTTCAACCCGGAAGTAAAGGGACAGCTTTTATGTAACTGCGAAACGGGTGTATACGGTAAAACGGATAAGATAAGTGCCAAATCACTGATGCCCGTAGCGGCTAAAAGCGAGGTAAAAACAGGTAAGGCTCAGATTATATCCACAGTAGATAAAAACGGCCCTGAATATTATGATATAGAAATAACTAAGGTAACAGACAGCTCGTCACAGAATAAGAATATGGTAATAAAAGTAACAGATAATAAACTGATAGAAAAAACAGGCGGAATAGTTCAGGGAATGAGTGGCTCACCTATAATACAGGATAATATGCTTGTCGGTGCCGTAACTCATGTATTTGTCAGTGACCCGACACAGGGTTATGCCATTTTCGCCGAAACGATGCTTGAAAAAGCGAGAAGCCTTTACAGAGAAGATTTGTCAGCCGCATCATAAAAGCCTCTGAAAGGATATAAAAAAACAGAAATCTCTGAAGCTTTGCCGATGAAATTTCTGTTTTTTTGCTTTATTTATTTTTTGTCAAGATATCTCTCTACCGCGTCCTCCCAGTGAGGCAGCAGGCTGAAGCCGGCTTTCAAAAGAGAACTTTTGCTCATTCTCGAGTTTTTAGGTCTTTTGGCGGGAGTGATGTATTCTTCGCTGGTTACGGGATTTACCTTCATAGGAATGTTTTTGTATTCGAAAACCTTTTTGGCTAATTCATACCAGGAGCAGAAGCCTTCATTTGTTCCGTGATAAATACCGTATTTTTCCGTCTGTGCCATCTGAGTGATAAGGTCAGCCAGGTCAGAAGAATAGGTGGGAGAACCTACCTGGTCGCAGACAACATTGATTTCCTCTCTTGTTTCTGAAAGTCGGAGCATAGTAGCGATAAAATTTCTGTCCTGTTCACCGAAAACCCAGGATGTACGGACTATGAAATATTTCTCGCAGAGACTCATTACTGCCTTTTCACCCTCGTATTTACTTTTTCCGTAAACGGAAAGGGGAGATTTTTCGTCGTCGGCCTCGAAAGGCATTTCGCCCTCACCGGAAAAAACATAATCGGTGCTGATGTAAATGACAGCGGAATTTTTTTCCTTGCATACACGGGCTAAATTTTCAGTACCCTTTGCATTGATTGCATAGCAGAGCTCTTTCTCTTCCTCGGCCTTGTCTACGGCAGTATATGCGGCACAGTGGATAAGCACATCAAAGTCGATTTTTTCGAAAAAGCTTATGACCTCTTTTTCCGATGTTATATCAACATCGTTTTTATCTATACCCTTATGAGGAATTTTTTTTTCTTTTAATATCCGGCAAACATCGCCGCCGAGCTGCCCGAGGGCACCTGTAACAATAATCATCGTATCACCTTATCAGTAAATGAAATCTACATCGCTGTCACGGAGACAGGGAGCGTTTTTATCCTTTTCGGAAAGAACAGGGGAGACAACACCCCAGTTTACACCGATTTCCTTATCGTCGAATCGGATGCTTCTGTCGCTTTCTTTGTTATAATATCCGTCTACCTTATAAAGAACCTCTACATTATCCGTAAGAGTCAGAAAGCCGTGGCCGAAGCCCTTAGGAATATAGAGCATATTTTTATTCTCTTCAGTAAGCACGGCACTTATCCATTTGAGATAAGTGGGGGAGCCTTTCCTTAAATCCACGGCTACATCGAGTATTTCACCCTTTGTACAGCAGATGAGCTTAGTCTGGGCATAGGGAGCTTTCTGAAAATGTATACCGCGAAGGGTACCCTTTTCGGCAGAAAAGGAACGGTTATCCTGTACGAATACCGTGTCGATTCCGAGCTCCTTTAATTTTTCGTAGTTATAGGATTCATAAAACCAGCCTCTGTTATCGCCGAAAACCTGAGGCTCGATAAGCTTTACCTCGGGTAAGTCCGTATTGATTATCTTCATAAATATCACCTTTTATCCTTATTAGTTAGATTATACTATCTGCCCGAATAATAGTCAATAATAATTTTCTTGACAATTAGGCTTAAAATACATAAAATACATATAAAAGCTACAGAGAAGAGGTGAGATAATGACAGCGGGAATAGTGTGTGAATATAATCCCTTCCACAAGGGTCACCTTTATCATATAAGAAAAACCAAGGAAGCGGGAGCAGATTTTATCGTCTGTGTAATGAGTGGAAATTTTGTGCAGAGAGGCGAGTGCGCCTTTGCTGACAAATGGACGAGAGCGAAAGCGGCTGTTTTATGCGGCGCCGATGTCGTTATCGACCTTCCCGTTCCCTGGGCCTGTGCTTCGGCGGAAAATTTCGCTAAGGGCAGTATAGGACTTCTTTGTGACTTCGGCATAGATATGCTTTCCTTCGGCAGCGAATGGGAGGATGCGGAGCTTCTTAAGAGATGTGCCGAGGCTCTCGATGATGCAAATGTAGGCTCTTTACTTAAAGATAAAATGTCCTCAGGTCTTTCTTATCCTTCGGCGCTCTGTGAGTCGGTAGGAGAGCTTTACGGTGAAAGAGAAAAGTCAGTTCTTTCTTCTCCGAACAGCACTCTGGCTGTGGAATACATCCGTGCGCTGAATAAAATTTCACCTGAGGTAAGGCTGCTTCCCGTTAAAAGAAAGGGCAGCGGCCACGACAGCGGTGAGGTAATCGGAGACACTGCGAGTGCGAGTAAAATCCGTGCCTTTGAAAGGCTTTCCGACAGCGAAAATTATATTCCCGAAAAGGCTTACTGCCTTTTGAAAGAGGCTTTCAATGACGGAAACGGGCCGTACAGAATTAAAACAGGCGAAAGAGCCGTTCTTTCCGTATTGCGCGAAATGAAAAAGGAAGAGTGTTCTGTTTATGTCACCGATTCATCGGGTCTGGCAAACAGACTTTATGATGCCGTAAAGACTGCTGATTCTCCGGAAGCTCTCTGCGAAAAAGCGAAAAGCAAAAACTTTACCCTTTCCCGTGTACGCCGCGAGCTTATAAATCTTTTCCTTAAAATACCTAAGGATATGTCAAAGGAAAAGGTTCCTTATATGCGTATTCTCGCCGTAAGCGAAAAAGGAGTCGGTCTTTTAGGCAGGGCGAAGGAGAATTCCTCCGTTCCCGTTATCACACGACACAGCGAAGCAGCCATGCTTTCGGAAAAGGCCAAAGAGGTTTATGAAATTCAGTGTGCAGCTACGGATAAGTTCGGACTCTTTACTGAAAGAATAAGAGAATGCTCCCTCGAACAGAAAAATTCGATGAAAATAATAAGCCGACCCGACGGTCAATAAAATATGAGATCGGATATACGGAGCCTTGTTATTTTAAAAAAATAACGCTGACAGTGTCTGTGCTGCCAGCGTTTTACTTTTATTCCCTTTCACCGATGCAGAAATCGTCGGATGAAACCTCTTTTATAATCACATCGGCTGTCTTATGGCACATTTCCTCGGAAAACCTCGCCTTTACGGGAATGTAGTTTGCCGTGTGACCGCAGAAATAACCGTCATTATCTGCTGTTTCGAAAAGCACCGAATATTTTTTACCGATCTGATTTCTGAAAAAGCTGAGTCTGATTTCTTCGGCTGTCTGTGTCATCAGACGGCTTCTTTCTTCCTTTGTCTTTTTATCAATTTGACCGCCAAAGGACTCCGCCTTGGTTCCCTTTCTTACGGAGTAGGGGAAAACGTGAACCTTTTCGAAGGCTATTTCCTTTACGAAATCAAGACTTTCTCTGAAGTCCTCCTCGCTTTCACCTGCGAATCCAACCATTACATCGGTGGTGAGAGTACAGTCCTTAAAGCTTTTACGGAGCTTACGGCAGATTTGTCTGTATTCGTCGGCAGTATAGTGCCTGTTCATTTTTTTTAGAGTGTTGTCGCAGCCGCTTTGCAGAGAAATGTGGAACTGAGGACAGAGCTTTTCACATTCAGCGAGCTTTTCGATTACCTCATCGGTGAGGTGGTCGGGCTCGAGTGAGCCTAAGCGTACTCTTTCTATACCCCGCGTATCATTGGCTGTTTTTACAGCGTCGGGGAAGGTAATGCCGATATCTGAGCCGTAGGAGGAAAGATTTATGCCTACCAAAACTACCTCCTTATATCCGCCCTTTGCAAGGGTTTCCAGCTCTGCTTTAAGCTCATCGAGAGGCTTTGAGCGCACTCTTCCGCGGGAATAGGGGATGATACAGTAGGAACAGAATCGGTTACAGCCGTCCTGTATTTTAATGTAGGCTCTCGTTCTCTCCTCGAAGCGGCTGATGGTTGAGCCCGAAAAGCTGTCACCCTTTTTATGCTCCTTTATCTCGAAAACTCTCGAGCCGAATTTTAAAAACTGCTCTATAGCGTCAGCGATTTCCTCGTTATTTCTGTTACCGAGGATAATGTCAGCCTCGAGAAGCTCCTTTGATTTTTCGGGGTAGGCCTGGGGCATACATCCGGTTAGGACAACTATGGCATCGGGGTTGTTTCTTTTGAAGCGCCTTACTGCCTGTCTTGTCTTCTGGTCTGCAGAGGCAGTTACCGTGCAGGAGTTCACTATGAAAATGTCTGCTTTTCCCTCGGTTACGGTTTCGTAGCCTCTTTTACTGAGTGCTTCGCTTATAGCCTGGCTTTCGTACTGATTTACTTTACAGCCTAAAGTGTAAAATTTAACTTTCATTTTAATCCGCCTTGTTATTGTTGTCTAAGTAATTATAAAACAATATCCGATAATATTCAAGGGTTTGTTTTATTTTACCTTTTACTTTCATATTTATTACGGAAAACTAATTTCGAGGTGATAAATATGAAAAGGTCCGTAGCCTTAATAACATCAATGATATTTTTCTTAACACTTTTCACTTTTTCCGTCTGTGCAGAGAATGAAAGTGAAATAACGGTCAATGCTGAAAGTGGGGTGCTTATGGATGTGCAGACGGGTCAGGTGCTTTATTCATTTAATGAGTATAAACAGCTTTACCCGGCCTCTGTTACCAAGATAATGCCCATGCTTCTTTTTATGGAGGCTCTTGACAGCGGAAAGCTTTCTCTCACCGATGTGGTAACCGCAAGCCCCGATGCGGCATCAAAGGGCGGCAGTCAGATATGGCTCAAGGAAGGGGAGCAGATGACCGTAGATGAGCTTCTGCGCGCCACGGCTATAGCCAGCGCAAACGATGCCTGTACGGCTCTCGGTGAGCATATAGCCGGAAGTGAAAGCGCATTCGTAAAAATGATGAATGACAGGGCGAAGGCTCTCGGAATGAAAAACACTAATTTTGTCAACTGCTCGGGTCTTGACGACGATACAACGGAGCATCTGACCACAGCCTATGATATTGCACTGATGTCCTGCGAGCTTTTAAGGCACGAAAAGATTACGGATTACACCACCGTATGGATGGATTCTCTCCGTGACGGTGCCACACAGCTCGTCAATACTAACCGTCTGGTTCGATTTTACAAGGGCACAACGGGACTCAAAACGGGTACTACCTCTAAGGCGGGACACTGTCTGTCGGCCTCAGCTGAAAGAAACGGTCTTCATCTCGTTGCCGTAGTTATGGGCGCTAAAAACAGCACGGACCGCTTTGAGGGCGCCAAGGCTATGCTTGACTGGGGCTTTGCTAACTACGAAAGCTTTATACCTGAAATCGATTTATCCTCTCTTTCTCAGGTGAGAGTGCTTAAGGGAATTGAAGCTTATCTGGAGCCTAAGCTTCCGAAGGTCGGAAGGCTGACTCTGAAAAGCGGACAAAAGCAGTCACTGGAAACGAAAATCACGCTCTGTGAGGATGTGGAAGCACCCGTAGAAGAGAATCAGATTCTCGGTAAAATCGAGCTTATGCTCGGTGATAAGACCGTAGCGGAATATAATCTTACGGCTGAAGAGAGTGTCGGAAGGATAAATTTTCTTATTATGGCGGAAAGAATTATAAAAAGTCTCACAAAAGGTTGTTAATAATATCAATATTAAGGTTGACAAATCCCATATTTTGTATTAAAATACAGAAAATACTACAATTATATATTCAGGAGTACAACGTATGTCAGCAAAATTAACAAAAAAATACGTTTCTTCTTTTATAACAGATGAAGAAATACTTTCATACCAGTCGAAAATCACGCAAGCCCATAATGCTTTACACGGGAAAACAGGTGTCGGCAGTGATTTTACAGGTTGGGTAGACCTTCCCGTAGATTATGACAAGGAAGAATTTTCGAGAATCAAGCTTGCAGCTGAAAAAATAAAAAGCAACAGCGATGTTCTTATCGTAATCGGTATCGGCGGCTCTTATCTCGGAGCCAGAGCTGCTATCGAATTCATAAACGGACAGAATTATAATGATACCCGTAAGGGAACTCCCGCTATCTATTATGCAGGTAACAGTATTTCATCCTCTTATCTGAGCGAAATTATTTCTATCTGCGACGGCAAGGATTTTTCCGTAAATGTTATCTCTAAGTCAGGCACTACTACAGAGCCCGCCATCGCTTTCAGAATTTTCCGTGAAATGCTTATCGAAAAGTACGGTAAGCAAGAGGCTGCCGAAAGAATCTTCGTTACCACCGACAAGGCAAAGGGTACACTTAAAAGCTTTGCCGATAAGGAAGGCTATGAAACCTTCGTAGTTCCCGATGATGTAGGCGGAAGATATTCCGTTCTCACTGCTGTAGGACTTCTTCCCATCGTGGCTGCAGGCATCGACATCGATGCTCTTATGGCAGGTGCCGCTGAGGCAAGAGAGGAGCTTATGAGCACATCGATCGAGGAAAATGAGTGCTATAAATATGTTGCTGTCCGTAATGCACTTTACGATAAGGGCAAAAAGACAGAAATGTTTATTTCCTATGAGCCCTGCTTTACTATGATGAACGAATGGCTTAAGCAGCTTTTCGGTGAAAGCGAAGGCAAGGAAGGAAAGGGTCTCTTCCCGACCTCAGCTGTTTTCTCTACTGACCTTCATTCTCTCGGTCAGTACATCCAGGAAGGCGAAAGAATTATGTTTGAAACCGTAGTTTCTTTCGATAAGCCTAAGTCTGAAATTTTCATCAGGGAAGACGCAGAAAATGTAGACGGTCTTAACTTCCTCGCAGGAAAGACCATGGACTTTGTAAATAAGCAGGCATACAGAGGAACAGTGCTCGCTCATAATGACGGTCTCGTACCTAACATCATCATTAAAAATGAGGATATGAGCGAAAAAACCTTAGGTTATCTCATTTACTTCTTCGAGAAGGCTTGTGCAATATCAGGTTATGTTCTTGGCATCAATCCCTTTGACCAGCCGGGTGTAGAAAGCTACAAAAAGAATATGTTTGCTCTTTTAGGCAAACCCGGTTACGAAAAAGAGAAAGAAGTACTTGAACAAAGATTAAGTAAGTGATATAATATACTTGTAATTGAATCGGATTTGTGTTATACTTATTCCGATGAAACAAATAAAAGGAGGAAATATAAAATGATTTCTATTATTTTAGGTCACAAAGGTGCAGGTAAAACAAAGCGTTTGATTTCTTGTGTAAACGAGGCAGTTGAAAACTCTAAGGGTAATGTTGTCTGTGTTGAAAAAGAAACAAAATTAACATATGATGTTAACTATCGTGCTAGACTTATTGCTACAGATGATTATGAAGTAAAGGGTTATGCAGCCTTCTACGGCTTCCTTGCAGGCGTTTGCGCAGGTAACCACGACATCACTGATGTTCTCGTTGATGCTACTCTCCGTATCGGCGGCAGAGACTATAACGAGCTTGCTGCTTTCCTTGAGAAGGTTTACGAGCTTTCTTCCGTAAATGAAAAGGATTTCATTTTCACCATTTCAGCAGACAAGGAAGAGCTTCCCGAATCAATCTTCAATTTCTGCAAGGTTCTTTGATTTTAAATTATCATAACAATATGGGACTGTTTCTGTTGGGACAGTCCTTTTTGTGATTATAGAGGAAGTGTAAGTATGAATTATGACATCGAAAAAGAAGCTATGAATGAAGGCTATAAGATAATCTGCGGAGTGGATGAGGCAGGAAGAGGCCCTCTCTGCGGTCCCGTCTGTGCTGCGGCTGTAATTTTACCCCCGGACTGTGAAATCGAGGGTATTAATGACTCAAAGAAGCTGAGCGAGAAAAAGCGTGAACAGCTTTTTGATGTTATAACAGAAAAGGCTATAGCCTACAGCATACAGATGGTTGATGCTGAGACTATCGACGAAATAAATATTTTACAGGCTACCTTTCTTGCTATGCGCACAGCTGTGGAAGCTCTTGACCCGAAGCCTGACATGGCTCTTATCGACGGAAACGGAAAGCCCGGTCTTGCCATAGCCGAAAGGACGGTAATAAAGGGAGACGCCAAATCTGTTTCTATCGCTGCGGCATCTATTCTCGCCAAGGTTACGCGAGACAGATATATGCTCGAAGCCGATAAAAAATATCCTGAATATTTCTTTGCAAAGCATAAGGGCTACGGCACAAAGCTCCACTACGAAGCCATAGCCGAGCACGGAATCTGTCCCGAGCACAGAAGAACATTTCTCAAAAAGATTTTAGGTGAGTGAAATGGAAAAGGGGACTAGGGGTAAAAAGGGCGAGGAGTTTGCCGCAGAATACTACCGTAAGCTCGGATACCTTGTAAAAGAGATGAACTATCACTCCCGTTACGGTGAAGTAGATGTTATTGCTGAAAATGATTTTCAGATAGTTTTCTGTGAAGTCAAAACGAGAAGCAGTAGTACGCGGACAAATCCCTGTGAAGCGGTTGATTTTAAGAAACAGCAGAAGTTAACTCTCACCGCTTTTAAATATCTTGAAAACAGGGGCAGCGATAAAATGCCGCGTTTTGATGTTTTTGAGGTTTGGATAAAAGAAGGAAGAATATATAAATTCAATAACATTGAAAATGCCTTTGAGGCTGTTGACTTTTCGGGAAGATATGATCTGTTTTGAATGTTATTAAGCTTAAAAAATTTGTAAGTTTACATTTAATTCAAAAAATTATATACCTTGTGTGTTATTAATATTTTGTGAAAAAATACGGAGGTGTTATTATGAAAAGAATTGTTTCACTTTTACTTTGTGTGCTTATGGTGTTTTCTTTGTCGCTTCCTGCTTTTGCAGCGGCTGAGCCCGAGGAATATCCTACTATTTATGTGACCGGTGCACAGACAAATGATATTTACAGTGCAGAGGGCGAAAGAATCTGGGATCTCGATGTAGATGCTATGGCTGTGGTTAAGCAGGCTATTAAGCCTTGCCTTGAAGAACTGCTTACGGGTATGGCAAGCCGTGACTACAAAGCTTATGCTGAAACAGTAAACAGCTATGTAGCGCCTATCTTCGAAAAGGTTGTTCTCGATAAAAACGGTGAAGCAAGTAACGGAAGCCATCCGGCAAAGCATTCCTCCTCCGTTGAGGTAGAAGAAAAATATTCCGGCTACGGAATTTGGGACTACCGATTCTGGTATGACTGGAGACTTTCGCCGATAGTTACTGCTGAAGAGCTTAAGGATTATATCGACAGAGTTACCGAGGCAACAGGTAAGGAAAAGGTTCAGCTTGTAGGTCGCTGCTACGGTGCCAATGTTATTCAGACCTACATAACTCTTTATAAGGATCACGCTCTTGAAAATGTAAGCGATATCTCTTATTTCGCTTCATCAGTTATGGGTATTGATTATATGAGTGCTCTTTTTTCGGGCGAAGTAGTTCTCGACGATAAGGCTGTGTCCAATTTTGTACAGTATTTTCTTGAGGAAGAAGAGCTTATTGAAGACGATGTGCTTTCCGGCTTTGTTTACGCTCTTATAGAGGTGTTCAGATACGCTGAGGTTTTAGGTATAGGAACTGACACCTTGCTTCTTCTTTTCGACGAAATAAAATATGATCTTATACCCACTCTTCTTCCTAATATTATCGGTTCATGGGCTTCTTACTGGTCTATGGTTACAGCGGATAAATACGAAGAGGCAATTGAATTCATTTACGGTGACAGAAAAGATGAGTATGCAGGCCTTATCGAAAAGACAGACCGTTACCACTATGAGGTTCAGCTTTGCGTAGAGGAAACCATTCTCGAGCTTCAGGATAAAGGTATAAATTTCTATATTTTCTCTAAGTATGGCTTCCCTGATATGCCCTTATATGACGGTGCAGCCAACGAAAGTGACTCAACTACCTCAGTACCCAGACAGTCCTTCGGTGCAGAATGCTCTGATTTCGGCGAAACCTTCAGCGATGAATACATTAATTCGCTTTCGGATACAACTTATCTTTCGCCCGATTATAAAATCAATGCTGCTTCTGCTCTTATTCCCGAAAGAAGCTGGTTTGTAAAGGGACTCCATCATGATTGGTTCGGTGAGCTTCATGATATGACTCTCGAAATTATGCGCTATGATATGACGGTTCATAATGAAAAATATCCTCAGTATCTTCTGCGCGTAAACAGTGATACGCTTGTCCCCGTTACAGAATCCGATGATGATTATGTAAAATCTACGCAGGGGATTGTAGGTGCAGCTATCCGCCTTCTTACGGCTTTCATCCGTGTTCTTACAAATATTATCAACGGAAAGCTTTCTTTAGACCTTTCTGGTCTTATCGGTTGATTGAATATTATTACAGACTCTCCTCGGAGGGTCTGTTTTACGCTTTTACAGAGCTTTTCCGTAAAAAAACACCCCAAAAGCTAAACCTTGTTACTGCGTTTAAGCTTTTGGGGTATATTTTATTTAAAGCTTGTGCTTTATTGCTTCGAGACTGATCCTTATCCTTTCCTTCTTCTCTTCGCTCATCTCATAAAGGGGGAGTCGCAGTATGCCTGAATCCATATCGAGGTATTTCATAGCATACTTGACGGGTATGGGGTTAACATCGCAGAAGAGAGCTTCTATTAAATCCATAGCCTCTGACTGCATTTCTCTGCATTTCAGAGTGCTTCCGGTTATTCCCTCGTAGGTCATTTCGTGGGTAAAGGCCGGCATTACATTAGCCAGAACAGAGATAACACCCTTGCAGCCACAGGCGGCGGCAGGACATATCATATCGTCATTACCGATGTAAAAATCGAGCTTATCCCCACATAGCCTAATTGATTTTATGAGCTTTGCTATGCTCGTGTCGGCTTCCTTTACACCGCAAATATTATTATGCTCGGAAAGCCTTTTGTAGGTTTCGGGAAGTATGTTCATTCCTGTTCTCGACGGAACATTGTAAACTATTATCGGCTTTTCTGCCTCATCTGCCAGGGCGTAATAATGCTTTATAAGGCCCTCCTGCGAGGTTTTGTTATAATAGGGGGTAACTGACAGATGAGCATCAATTCCTGTCTTTTCCGCCTCTTTGATAAGCGACAGAGAAAAAGAAGTGCTATTACTGCCCGTACCTCCGATAACAGGTATACGTCCGTGTGCAACCTCAACTGCCGTAGAAAAAAGATTAAGTCTTTCATAAACAGTAAGTGTTGAACCTTCACCGGTAGTTCCGCAGACAATAATAGCATCCGTCTTATTTTCGATGTGATATTCTATGAGCTTTTCAAATCCTTTAAAATCGATTTTACCATCCTTATCAAAGGGAGTTATAAGTGCAACTCCGCTGCCGATAAAGACAGGCTTCATTGAAAAACCTCCTCAGAATAATATGTTTAGTCCATATAGCCTTCAGCACAGAGAAGCTCAGCTAAAAGAACTGCACCGCCTGCTGCACCTCTGAGAGTATTGTGTGAAAGGCAGACAAACTTATAATCATACTGGCTGTCCTCACGAAGTCTGCCGATGGAAACAGCCATACCGTTTTCGAGGTTACGGTTAAGCTTGGTCTGAGGCATATTGTCCTCTTTGAAGTAGTGGAGGAATTTTTTCGGTGCGGAGGGAAGCTCTAATTCCTGGGCTCTGCCTGCAAAGCTGTCCCAAACCTTTATTATTTCCTCCTCGGAGGGCTTTTTGCCGTCCTCGAAGCGCATAAATACAGCACCCATGTGACCGTCGGAAACGGGAACTCTGATGCACTGTGCGGTAAAAGCGGGAGAAGTAGCGTTAACGATAACATCGTTTTCTACCTTGCCCCAGATCTTAAGAGGCTCCTGCTCGCTCTTTTCTTCCTCGCCGCCGATGAAGGGGATTACATTGTCTACCATTTCGGGCCAGCTTTCGAAGGTCTTACCTGCACCTGAAATAGCCTGATATGTGCATACGAGAACCTCTTTTACACCGAATTCCTTATCGAGAGGATAGATAGCGGGCACATAGCTCTGGAGTGAGCAGTTTGATTTAACGGCTACGAAGCCCTTCTTTGTACCGAGTCTCTTTCTCTGGCTTTCGATGACCTTGATGTGGTCAGCGTTGATTTCGGGAACTACCATGGGAACATCGGGAGTGCCTCTGTGAGCGCTGTTGTTGGAAACAACGGGACACTCTTCCTTAGCGTAAGCCTCCTCGAGAGCCTTGATTTCATCCTTTTTCATATCAACTGCGCAGAAAACAAAATCTACCGAAGCGGCGATTTCCTTGATGTCATCAGTTGCATTTTTGATGATAAGGTTCTTCATGCTTTCGGGCATGGGAACAGACATTCTCCATCTTTCGCCGACAGCCTCCTCGTAGGTTTTGCCTGCTGAGCGTCCGCTGGCAGCGAGAGTTACTACCTCGAACCAGGGATGGCCGTCGAGAATGGTGGCGAAGCGCTGACCTACCATACCGGTAGCACCGATTATACCAACCTTATACTTTTTCATAAAAACACCTCTATTTTTATCCAAATTTTATACTTATTATTTTGCATAAAACTGTTGCTAAATTGAGCATTATGCACTATAATAGATATTAACTTTTATATAATATCACTTATGGATTGAAGTGTCAATCAATTTTTACAAGTTTCTGAAAGGAATTAAGATGAATAAATCAGATTTTTTTTATGATTTACCTGAAAAGCTTATCGCACAGCATCCCGTAGAGCCGAGAGACGCCTCGAGGCTTATGGTAGTGGACAAGATAAGCGGTGAAATTCAGCATAAGCATTTTTACGATATTCTTGACGAGCTGAGAGAGGGCGACTGCCTTATCCTTAATGATACCCGTGTTCTTCCTGCGCGTATTTTCGGTATCAAGGAGGGAACGGGAGCGAGAGTAGAATTTCTTCTTCTTACCAATAAAGGCGGCGATGTGTGGGAATGTATAACCGGTCCCGGAAAAAGAGCCAAGCCGGGTACACGCTTTACCTTCGGCGACGGTATTCTCACCGCTGAGGTTATTGATGTGCTCGAGGGCGGCAACAGACTTGTAAAGTTCTTTTATGAAGGTAATTTCTTTAATGTTCTCGATGAAATCGGACAGATGCCGCTTCCGCCATATATTACCGAAAAGCTCGAAAACCGGGAAAGGTATCAGACGGTTTATTCCAAAGAGCTCGGCTCAGCAGCTGCACCTACAGCAGGTCTCCATTTTACAGAGGAGCTTATGAGTAAGATAGAAGAAAAAGGCGTTAAAATCGGATATGTTACTCTCCATGTAGGTCTCGGTACCTTCCGTCCCGTAAAAGCGGAAGACATCTCACAGCATATTATGCACTCCGAGCATTATTGGTTACCTAAGGAAACAGCGGAGCTGATAAACGACACAAAAAACAAAGGCGGCAGAGTTATCGCCGTCGGCACTACCAGCTGCCGTACTCTCGAATCCGTAGGCACCTTTAAGGGGAAGATAGAAGAAAGCGAAGGCTGGACAGATATTTTCATCTATCCGGGTTATGAGTTCAAATGTATCGATGCTCTTATTACTAATTTTCATCTTCCCGAAAGCACGCTCATTATGCTTGTAAGTGCTTTCTGCGGATATGATAATACGATGAATTTTTATAAAAAAGCAGTTGAGGAGAGATACAGATTTTTCTCTTTTGGCGACGCGATGTTTATTCGTTGAAACTACATATATTTATGAGTTATATATAATATTTAATTATATATATTGCACAGATTCATGACGTATATTTCAAATTAAAAATATCCTATACGTAAACTTCGGGGGTGTGTTTATAAAAAACGTCGATTTTTGCAAAGGGATTTTTATGGGAAAATATCAGTCGGTTTATTGACATTATCCGATAATATGGTAAGATAGTTATAGAAGGATTCATATATTGATGACGGAGTGTATTTATGATTATCAGATACTCAAAAGATGCATTAAAATTTTTAGCTAAACTGGATAAAAAGTCAGTTAATAGAATCAGAGAGGCCGTTGCCGGATTAACTTTGGTTCCGCCTGTTGGTGATATTAAATTGCTGCAAGGCTATAACGATGACAGGAAGAGACTCAGAGTAGGTTCCTGGCGAATTATTTACAAGTACGGTGTGGATAATAATATTGATATACTTTTCATCATTGATATAGGAAACCGTGGAGATATTTATAAATAAGGAGGAAAGTGTATGTCTAATGTTGCAATGGATGCTGCCAGACTTCTGGATATGCTGCCTGAAAGTGATAAGCAGTTTGCTTATGAGTTCATAAAAAAGCTTGTTCTTGCCTGGGATCCGGATTATACAAAGGTTACCTCCGAAGAGGCAAAGCATATTGCTGCAGCGGAGAACAGTGGCTTTGTTGATGATGCTGATATTGACTGGGATAATCTCAGTTCAATAACACAGTAAACTTGCAAATGGCGCAAGGGATTGTTTCTCTTGCGTTGTTTTTTGAAATTAATTAAGATATCGCCGATTGTCCTATATTGTGTAAACATCGGCGACGCGGTATTTTTGAGATAAACAGAGGTTCAGTATGTTTAAAGTAATTAAAACTAACGGGACGGCACGAAGAAGTGTTTTCGAAACCGTACACGGCACGGTTCAGACCCCCGCATTTATGAATGTAGCTACCTGCGGTGCTATCAAGGGCGCACTTTCGGCTGTCGACTTAAAGGAAATCAAATGTCAGGTTATGCTGTCAAATACCTATCATCTTCACGTAAGACCGGGTGATAAGCTCGTGAGAGAGATGGGCGGACTTCACGAATTTACGCGCTGGGAGGGACCTATTCTCACAGACAGCGGCGGATTTCAGGTCTTTTCTCTGGCGGGTCTGCGTAAAATCAAGGAAGAGGGCGTAACCTTTAATTCCCATATTGACGGCAAAAAGATTTTTATGGGTCCCGAGGAAAGTATGCAGATTCAGTCTAATCTCGGCTCGACTATCGCTATGGCCTTCGATGAATGTGTTGAAAATCCCGCTAAATATGAATATGCAAAGGATTCCTGCGCACGTACTGTAAGATGGCTTAAAAGATGTAAGGCGGAGATGGACAGACTTAATTCTCTGCCCGATACCGTTAATCCCAATCAGCTTCTTTTCGGCATCAATCAGGGCTGTACCTTTGACGATCTCCGTGTAGAGAATATGAAGGAAATCGCAGAGCTTGATCTTGACGGCTACGCTATCGGCGGTCTTGCCGTAGGTGAGCCCAAAGAGGATATGTACAGAATTATCTCTGCAGTAGAGCCTTATATGCCTAAGGATAAGCCACGCTATCTTATGGGCGTGGGTACTCCCGGTAACATTATCGAGGGTGTAAGCAGGGGAGTAGACCTTTTTGACTGTGTTATGCCGTCAAGAAATGCCCGTCACGGACATCTTAATACCTGGAACGGTATAATTAATATCAATAATGCCAAATACGAAAAGGATGCTCTTCCCATAGACCCCGAATGTGACTGTCCCACCTGCCGTAATTTCAGCCGTTCCTATATCAGACATCTTTTTAAATGTAAGGAAATGCTTGCTATGAGGCTTTGCGTAATGCATAATCTTTATTTCTATAATACTCTTATGGAAAAGATAAGAGAAAGCCTCGAAAATGATACATTCGATGAGTTTAAAGAGAAGTATGTGGACTTACTCGACACAAGAATATAAATAAAAAAAGAAAAAATATTAAAAAAACACTTGCATTTTGTCTTGCGTTATGATAATATATTTAGGCATTTGTATCCGTTGCTGTAGCAATGTGGTTCATGCCGGCTGAATTCAGTCAGTATAAAAGCAAGCGGTCCTCTTCTGATTTTTATCGGAATGAACGTGGCAGAATTTAGGAGGAACAAAAAATGGACGCACTCAAACTCATCTCAGACTCAAGCCTTAAGGCTGAGGTACCCGCACTTGAAATCGGTAGCACTGTTCGTGTTCACGTAAAAATCCGTGAAGGCGAAAGAGAAAGAATTCAGGTATTTGAAGGTACTATCATCGCCAAAAAGGGCAGCGGAATCTCATCAACCTTCACAGTTCGCCGTGTATCCTACGGTGTAGGTGTTGAAAGGGTATTCCCCGTTCACTCACCCAATGTTGCTAAGGTTGAAGTTGTCAGAAACGGTAAGGTTCGCAGAAGCAAGCTTTATTACCTTCGTGACAGAGTTGGTAAGTCAGCTAAGGTTAAGGAAAAGATCGGCTGATAAACACGCAAATGGAAGGAAGGGTAAATCCCTTCCTCTTTTGTTTTCTGAAATAATAAACGAAAGGCGGCTCACAAATGGTTAAGGATATTACAGAAAAAAATAAATCTGAGCTTACCTTTAAGGATAAGGTTATAATTAATGTCTATGATTTTGCATCGGTTCTTGCCACAGCGCTCGTAACCATTATGATTATTTTTACTCTCATTTTCCGTGTAGTCGGTGTAGTGGGAAGCTCTATGGTGCCTACTCTTCACGACGGTGACTGGCTTGTGGTAAGTGCCTTCGACACTAAGCCCGAATATGGTGATGTGGTAATTATCACACAGCCTAACGCTTTTAACGAGCCTATCGTAAAGCGCATAATCGCTACGGAAAATCAGACCGTAGACATCGACTTTTCTACAGGTGATGTTTTCGTTGACGGTGTGCTTCTCAATGAGCCTTATATAAACAATACAACTGACAGCAGTGACGGTGTAAGCTTTCCGCTGACTGTGCCTGAGGGACACGTTTTCGTTATGGGTGATAACAGACAGCACTCTTCGGACAGCCGTTCCAATTTGGTAGGCTTTATAGATGAGAATTATATTCTCGGCGAAGTTAAGTATAAGGTGTTTTCCATAGTCGAAAACGGCTTCGGAGAAAAGGAAACGAAGCTTTATCCCGTTTCCGAATGGAAGGTAAATTAATCTCGTAGGCTGATATATTTATGTATCAGCCTTTAATTTTATTAAGGAGGAACAGCTATGGCGGATAATCAGAAGCAGACAGTACAGTGGTTTCCCGGTCACATGGCTAAAACACGCCGTCTGATAAAGGAAAGTCTTTCGACGGTAGATGCGGTTACGGAGCTTTTGGATGCGAGAATACCTATGTCGAGCCGCAATCCCGAGCTTGATGAGCTTACGAATAAAAAGCCGAGAATAGTGCTTCTCAATAAGTGCGATATGGCTGACGATAACATCACAAGACAATGGATAGAGTATTTTAAAGAGCAGGGACAGTATGCTTTGCCCGTCGACTGCAGAAGCGGCAAGGGACTAAATAAGTATCACGAGCTTGTCCGTACTGTTCTGGCAGATAAAATCCGTTCTAACGAAGAAAAGGGTATGCCGGGAAAGGCTCTGCGTATGATGGTGGTAGGAATCCCGAACACGGGTAAATCCTCCTTTATTAACCGTATGGCAGGTAAAAATCGCGCCAAGGTAGCCGATAAGCCCGGTGTAACGAGGCATAATCAGTGGTTTGCTATCGGCGGAGGCATAGAGCTTCTGGACACTCCCGGTGTTCTCTGGCCTAAATTCGATGACCCCGTAGTAGGGGACAGATTAGCCTTCATAGGCTCGGTAAAGGATGAGGTGCTTGACAGCGAGACTATGGCGGTGCGACTTATTGAGGTGCTGCGTGACGGCTACGAGGATAAGCTTACATCGAGATTTAAGCTTAAGAATATCGACGATATTCACGGGGTAATGCCTTGGGAAATTCTCGAGGAAATCGCCCGTGAGAGAGGTATGCTCATCCGTGGCGGTGAGGTTAACACAGAGAGGGCATCCGTTATGCTTTTAGATGAATACCGAGGCGGAAAGATGGGAAAAATCTCCTTCGAAAGACCGCCGAGAAGGTAAAAGGTAAAGCACAGAGCGCGGCATTAAGTTGCTGTCTGTGCTTTTTCATTTTTATAATTCAGCTTACACCGAACATTTCCCGAAGCTCTTCGATAACCTTTTTCTCTATCCTGGAAACATAAGAACGGGATATATTCATATCCTTGGCGATTTCTCTCTGTGTCTGCTCCTTACGGTTATAAAGTCCGTAGCGTCTGATGATGATTTCTCTGTCTCTTTCGCTTTCTATCTTGCCTAAAAACTCGTAAAGAGTACGGCTTTTATTCTTCAGGTCGATGTCATCGCTTATGGTGTCCTCACAGTAAATTATGTCGATAAGAGTAAGGGGATTCCCCTCGCTGTCTGTGTCGATAGGCTCATTCACGGAGACTGTGTTTGAATCCTTTTTCTTGCTTCGGAAGTACATCAGTATCTCATTTTCTATACACTTCGAAACATAAGTCGCAAGCTTTATTCCCTTGTCCGCATTAAAGGAATCTATACCTTTAATCAGTCCTATAGTACCGATAGAGATCAAATCCTCTTGCTCATCATATTCCGAGTAGTATTTTTTGATTATGTGCGAGACAAGACGGAGATTATGCTCTATGAGCTTTTCTCTTGCCTTAGTATCGCCGTGCTTTTTCATCCTCGTCACCAGCTCCTTTTCTTTTTCGGCTGAAAGCGGCTTCGGAAATGATGTCATATTTTTCAGATGGAGAAAGAAAAAGAGAAAATTACTGAGAATTGCGCTTATAAGCTCAAACATTATATCACCCCGTAAAGTTTATGAAAGCAAGACAGGGGATATGAGTAGAAAAAAAAGTTTACACTTTCGCATTTTAGTCTTTTGAAATCGGGTGTGGGTGTCCCGCCCACACTTCTTCACTATTACTTATTACTTCTTACCTTCCAAAAATCCCGACAAAAGTAAAGGTGTGTGAAAAGTGAAGAGGTAATAAGTAAAAATCCCGTCCTCTGATGAGAACGGGATTTCTGGTGAGGATGAGTGGGCTCGAACCACCGACCCCTTGCATGTCAAAACTGCCTGAGGACGAAAAACACTACTTTTTTATTGGTTTCGGTATGCTATTATGATAGTTTTTTAAATTAAGTTGATGACACTTATGGTTAAACCGTTGATATGATTATATAATTGTGATATAATTTCAAATATAAAATGTAAATACACAAAAGAAGAAGGAGGATTTTGTATGGGTGTATGGGGAATGGGGATAACTCAATCAGACGAATACTGTGAAGTATATGAAAAATTTATGGAAAGATATAACGAAGGAGATGAAGCGTCAGAAATAACAGCCTCTATCCTTGACGAATACCACAAGGTATTTGATGACAACGATGGGATTCTTCATGATGTTTATTTTGCTCTTGCTAAAGCAGAATGGATGTGTTGCGAACAGTCGGAAAGAGTTTTATTAAAAGTACAACAAATCATAGAAAATGGCGAAAACATTAAATTTTATCGTGAACTTGAAGCAACCGAAGCAGATTTAAAACTCAGAGAAAAAAACTTAAAAAGTTTTTTTGTTTCACTAAAAACACCAAGAAAAATAGCGAAAAAAAGAACTCCTGTTCCAAAATATGACTATGCAATTCTTGAAAAAGGTTCATTGTTTTGGTATCAATCTAAGTCAACAATATATGGTGCTTTAGTTTTAGAAAAAATTGAAAATGGATACCATACTGAGTACTTAATTGTTTTAACGCAAAAACTTTCAAAAAAGCCAAAAATTAGTAAAGAAATTCTTGAAGCCGAAGTATATACATTTGCTTGGTTTTCTGAACTCTTGCCAACAAATCGGGTGCATATTATTGATCAAATCGAAATTACCGGAAATTATAACGGACGAGCAGGAATTTATGTAAGTGACAACATCTCATATTGTGAAAATACAGGTACTGATTCAACTTGGTCACATAATTCATCGAATATTATATTTTCTTCCAATAAAAATGTTAAAGATTTATTAATTGTAGAAAATGTACCATCCGATTTTAAACATCAAGAATATTTGAAACAATTAATTGAACATTGATTAATTGAAAAACTATACAATAAAGCAAAAAGACAGGCTTCGATGAAACTGTCTTTTTTTTGGTGAGGATGAGTGGGCTCGAACCACCGACCCCTTGCATGTCAAGCAAGTACTCTGACCAACTGAGCTACACCCTCGTATTAACTTTTTTGACCGACTTTGATGATTATAGCATAATGCTTTGCCGTTGTCAATTAATTAAAGAATATTTCTTGATTTTTTATCTATTGCTTTATGGGAAAAAATCTGTTAAAATGGTAGTATTACTTTAAGGGGAAAATAAAATATGAAAGAAACTAAATTTTATCTTATTACCGACCCTCATTACTTTGCTTCCTGTCTCGGCTGCAGCGGTGCTGAGTATGATGATTTTATGCACTACGAGCAGAAATGCTTTGCTGAAACGGAAAGCATAGTTAAAAGCGTAGTTGAGTATCTGAAAAATGCTGATGAGGCAGATACGGTGCTTATCGCAGGTGACCTGGTCTTTAACGGTGAGAAAAAGAGCCACGAGGAATTTACTGCTCTTTTAAAAGAGCTTCGTGACAGCGGCAAGAGAATCTTTGTAGTCACTGCCGACCATGACTGCGCCCGCGATCCCTTCGCCTTCGGTGAAAAAGGCAGATACAGTCCCGAGGGAATAGACCGTGACGAGCTTTTCGATATTTACGCAGATTACGGCTTCGGTCAGGCAATAGCGAGCGACAGAAAGCATCTCTCCTATGTGGCACAGATTAGCGAGAATGTACGCCTTTTAGCTCTTAACGCTGATTTTAAAGAGGACGGACAGTATAATTTCGACGATGAACAGCTCGAATGGATTGATAAGCAGGCTGAAAAGGCTCGTGAAGACGGACAGGTTATGTTCGCTATGCTTCATTATCCTGTTTTGCCCGGTCAGCCTGTCTTCGCTGTAATCAAGCCTGCTACCATCCGTAAGGCCTACGATTTTGCATCCTTTCTTGCCGACAGGGGAGTACATCTCATCTTCACAGGTCACATGCACAATCAGAGCATTAATGAGTACATAACCGAAAAGGGAAATAAATTTTACGATGTCTGCACGGGCGCCGTAATAGCTGACCCTGCTTTCATCCGTCTGGTGACCTTTAAGGATGAAAAGACCGTGGACATAAAGAGCATTCCCACACCCGACTTCGATTTCGACACCAAGGGCAAGGAATGCAAGCAGTATCTTTCCGATATGTTCGACAATATGATAGTCAATGTCCTTAAGGATATGGCTTATGACACGCCGAGAATGATGGGTAAGTTTCATATCGAGGATAAAGGTGTCACTAAAAAGCTTCTCGGTATCGTGGGCAAGACTATCTGTAAGGTTAAGCTCGGCACACTTGCCCGTATTCTCTTTATCCGCTGTGACAAGAGTATAAAGAAAATGCCGCTTTTAGATTATGCCGCAGAGCTTGTAAGAAATATCTTTGAGGGTAATCAGTATTATAAAGAGGGGACAGCCAAGGGAGATTTGCTGCTCGCTTTCCTGAAGAGAATTCGATTCGTTCTTAAGAAAATCGAGCTTAAGGATAAAAAGGGTGACAAGCTCGACCTTTATGAGGTTCTTAAAAATACAGCGGGTAATTATGATATAGATGATTATAATGCGACATTAATTCTCAAATAAGAAAAAGGAACTGTCTCGATGGCAGTTCCTTAAATTTTTATCTGCCGAACACCCTGAACAGCGGCATACACGCCCCGAAAAAGCGCTTGTAGGCCACACAGTAGTCTTCGCTTTCCTTGTTTCTCTTACAGCCACCTGCACGGCATAGGGGATAAAATCTGCACTCCTTGCACTCTTTCCTCACAGGCAGACTCTCCATAATGAAATCCTTTGCTTTCTGACTATTCGCCATATCCTCGAGGCTTTCACTGTTGATGTTACCGAGAAGCCATTCGTCGGTGCAGTAGAAGTCGCAGGGGTAAATGTTTCCGTTACCCTCGGCTACGAACTGATGGGTACAGTGTCCCATAAGACCGCACTGCTCGGCTCTTTCACCTAAGTACATTCTTACCCAGTTATCGAACTGACGGATGCTGATGTAATTACCTCTTACGAAATCCTTTACATAAAGGTTAAAGATTCTGATAAGGAAGTCAGCATATTGCTCGTTGGTCATATAAAGCTCACTTTCAGTGTCATCACCCATAGGTCTTAGACAGGGGATAAACTGAATGTACTTAAAGCCGTTAGCACGGAAGTATTTGTAAATTCTTTCGGCATTTTCAGCGCAGTAGCCTGTAAGAACCGTAAGAATATTGAACTCAACCTGATGCTTTTTGAATTTATCGGCCGCCTTGATTATTTTATAGTAGGAGTTCTGTCTCTTTTCGTCCACACGGAATCTGTTTCCTTCGAAATCACCGTCGAGGCTGAGACCTACCAAAAACTTGTTTTCACGGAAAAATCTCGCCCACTCGTCGGTAACGAGAGTACCGTTAGTCTGGATAGAGTAAAAAATCTCTGACCTTTTATTATTGTACTCCTTTACCTTTTCCGTAAAAAATCTGAAATAGTCAAGTCCTGCGATTAAAGGTTCACCGCCCTGAAAGGCGAAGGCGACAGAGCAGCCGTCTGCGAATTCCAGGGCGCTTTTTATGAGCTTTTCTGCTGTATCTTCCTTCATCACACCGAAGGAGGATACCTCTCTCTGCGAAACTACATCACAGTAGAAGCAGTATTTACATCTTAAATTGCACAGACTTGAGGCGGGCTTTATCATTATGGATAAAGCAGGCATTATTCGATGATACCTCTTCTGTTTTCAGCGAAGTTCTTCTGGATTTCCTTCAGCTTTTCGCCCATTTTAGCGGAAATTTCGGGATAAACAGGAGTACGGTTGTAGTTTTCCTGATAGTCATCGGAAAGAATGTGGAGCCAGTTCTTTCTGTTCTTATCCCAGAAGGCTGAGTTGTCATTCTGAATTTTGTCAAAGTATTTGAAGGTGATATAATTTCTGTCGAGAATATCGTACTTATATTCGGGATAGATTTCCTTAACGCTGTCAGTAGCTACGGTGTACTGAATAGCCTTGATGTCCTCTCTCTTCATATGGAGGATGGGGTTCTCTTCACCGTGAATAGGTGTATTATCCCTGATGACGGGCATCATTGAAACGCCGTCAATAATTCGGTCTGCGGGAAGGTAGTTCGCTGTACCGCCTGCTCCTGTAATACCGCACATTTCAATGAGAGTGGGGAAGAAGTCAGTGGAGGTAGCACTTTCGGTTCTTGTTTCGCCTTTTTCGAAGAGACCGCCGTTATTGTCCCATCTTATCATAAGAGGAACCTTCTGACCGCCCTCATAAGCGAGATACTTACCGCCTCTGAGGTCGCCTATTGAGCCTTCGAGAGCAGGACCGTTGTCACTTGTGAAGATGATGATGGTGTTTTCGAGCTCACCCAGCTCCTCGAGGGTGTTAAAGAGCTTGCCGAGATATGTATCGAATTCAGTAAGACAGTCTACATAAGTACCCATACCGCTTACACCGTCGAAATCGTCACCTGCGAATACGGGACCGTGAGGCCAGGGAGTAGCATAGTAAGCGAAGAAGGGCTTATCTGTATTGGTAACTGTATCGGTAATCCACTCGGTAATTTCACCGTGAATCCATTCAGTGAGAGGACTTTGATCCTTTTTGCCGTTTTCATCACGAAGCTCAGCGTTACTGTGAACTATTTCGTATTCGCCGGCTTCTTCACGCACATGGTAGAAGGCGTACATATCGTTTACGTGGTGGCTTCCGTAGAAGTAATCGAAGCCCTGGTTTGTGGGAAGATATTCGCCGTAGTCGCCTAAATGCCATTTACCGAAAGCACCCGTAGCGTAACCGGCGTTCTGGAATACCTCGGCGATAGTGATTTCATCACCGAGCATACCGTCTACATTGTTACCCATTTCGAAGGAGTTGTAAACTCTTGTCTGAGCGAAGTTGCCTGTAGTCTGCACTGTGGGATAGATAACGTTATCAGCATAGCCTCTGTAGGGATAACGGCCTGTAAGAGTAGCGAAACGGGCGGGTGAGCAAACGGAATAGCCTGAGTAGAAATTAGTGAAATTAAGACCGTTTTCACCGATAGAGTCCATATTGGGTGTGTCATAGATAGCACCGTTGAGTGATGTATCACCGTAGCCCATATCGTCCATAAGGATGAAAAGAACATTGGGGTTTTCACTGCTTGTCTTATCGACATTCTTAAGGTAATCGTCGTGACCGTCCCAGAGTCTTTCGGTTACGGGCTTTGTTCTGTGGTTGCCCATAAGCACTGCAAGAACGGATGCGAGCATAAGAAGAATGCTTAAAGCGAAGGATGAAATCTTTTTAAGTACATTTTTATCGCACTTCTTTTTGGCAAGAAAGAAAAGACCCCATAAGCAAACTGCGGCGGGAAGAGCCATAATAAGGTTACCGGCGAGTCTTGTGAGGAAAGAGCCTTCACCTGACATAAGAGCGTTTGCGGCGCTTGACCAGCCAACCTGCTTGTCGCTGAGGAAAGCACCGAAGCCTGCATCGGCACCCCGGATTATGTGGAATACGGTCATTCCGATTGCGGAAGCGGCATAGCCGAAAACCATGGGAGCGTAAACCTTTTTCTTGATAATAAGTGAAAGAAAAATAACGGCGGACATAATGCAGCAGTAAAGAAGACATACGAGATTAACAAGGTTAAGTCTCGTGATAAGAAGAGCTGCGGCGACGCCGACGCCCAATATCATAAGGATAATGGGGAACACCTTTTTCGAGGTGTCAAGAGTAATTTTTTTGCTCATAAATTCACCTTTTTGCCGTTTTCAGGAACGGCACCTTTCTCTTTAATAGGTAAATTATATATTATTTAGATGAAGTAGTCAACCGAAAAATTAATATTACGGCTATACTTTTTATTTTATTTATGTTATTATACTTGCAGAAAAAACCAGAGGTGAAGATATGAGTATTATTACGGACGATATTCTTTCGTCAGAAGAAAAAATAAAGAAAATAGCCCTTAGTGAAAGAAAGAATAAAGACTGTGAATTTTCTAAAATAACCGTAAGACCATTCAAAAGTAAAAAAGGAACGGTATGGCAGCTCGAAAAGTTCAAAGATAATAAGGTCTTTCACGAAAACCTTTCCAGGGATGATTTCCTTATGTGGCTTTGTGAGACGGGCGAAAAGAACTTCCGTCAGATTTCTCTTACGGCAGAGGGCGTTAACATTCATTATACGGTTTTTCCTGACAAGATAAAGAGGAAAGAAACTGCGAATACCGTGAAAAAAGTCGAGCCGAAAAGCCATAATAAAGAAAAGTCCTACATACTTAAGCAGGGTGAAAATATACCTGCTTTGGTCGATCTTGGTGTATTTTCCAAGGAGTTCAAGGTAGTTAACAGCAAGTACGATAAGTATAAGCAGATTAACCGATTTATAGAAATTATCGATGACAGCTTCAATAAAATGAATAAGGATGAAATAACCATTTTAGATTTCGGTTGCGGTAAATCCTACCTGACCTTTATCGTGTATTACTATTTTACTCACATTAAAAAGGTTAAGGCTACGGTTTTAGGCTATGACCTTAAGGAGGATGTAGTGGAAAGCTGTAATAAAATCGCAGAAAGCTACGGCTATGACGGACTTAAATTTTATGTAAATGATGTGACCAAGGGCGAGCTTTTCGAGGGTGAGGTTGATATGGTAATAACTCTTCACGCTTGCGATATCGCTACGGATTTCGCACTTTATCACGCTATAAGCCATAAGGTAAAGCACATTTTTTCCGTGCCCTGCTGTCAGCACGAAATATGCTCTTCCATCAAAAAAGGCGGAGATTATGACATTCTTCTTTCTCACGGACTTATCAAGGAACGCTTTTCAGCACTTCTTACCGACAGTATAAGAGCTGAAATATTAAGACTTTGCGGATATGAGACTGATATTATCGAGTTCGTGGATTTCGCTCATTCACCGAAAAATCTTATGCTTCGCTGTAAATTAAAAAAGCCCCTTACGCCCGACCTTTCAAGCATAGAAGAGCTTATGGAAAGGTATTCCTTTAAGCAGAAGCTCTATGAGCTTGTAGTCAATAATTGAATAAAACAGGACAGATACGCTGTGTGCTTAATCACGGCATATCTGTCCTTATTATATTAATCAAACCTTATTTCAGCCTTGTTTCTCGGCGGTATTCTCTCGTATTTAACATCGGGATAGCCGAGAACGAGACAGGTAACGGGTGAGTGTCCGTCGGGAAGCTTAAGCATTTTCTTGATTTTGGGATTGAGCTTGGATGCCGCTACGAAAAATCCGCTGTAAAGGACACCAATACCCATAGTAGCCGCTAAAAGCTCCATATAGGACGAGGCAAGACAGGCACTTGTGTTTCCCTTGCTGCTGACGACAATGACGGCGGTAGAGCCCTTAAAGAAGAAGTTATCGTCGATAGTAACATTACCGATGTACTTTTTCAGCGGAGAAGCCAGCTTCATAGCACCGCGGAAAAATTTAACACATTCTTTTTCTATCTCGGGGACAGATTTGCGAAGCACCGTAAAGGCGAAATCCTGTGCATTGGTGCCCGTAGGACAGTAGCGTCCTGCTTCGATGATTTTTTCTATGTCGACTAAAGGAATTTCCTTGTCCTTGAATTTGCGGATTGTTCTTCTGCTTTTCATAGCCGAGAGCAGTTCGTCACTGTCGATCTTCGTCACATCGAAGACTTTTTCTTCCTCGTAATCCTTATACTTTGCCATAGTAACGGCACCCGTGGGGCAGATAGCGTAGCAGTGACCGCACTGAATACAGCGGTCATACATAAATTCCGCCTTGCCGTCTGTAATTTTAAGCTTTTCGGAAACACAGTCAGCTACGCATTTTCCGCAGCCGATACATTTTTCTTTGTCGATAATAACAGGCTTCATGCTTTTTTCTCCTTCTGTAATTTCTGTAGAGAATTATATCAGCCTTGTATTTTATTGTCAATTTAATTTTTATTAAAAGATGCCCGGGATAATCTGAGCTGCTATCAGGCCTGCACCGAAGGATAGGGCGTTTGCGATAAGAGCGTAAATAACACAGAAAAGGTTTGTTCTGTTCTTTTCACCGCTGTTTTTCAGAAGCTTACAGTAAACTGCCGCCTCGATGACAAATACGGCTATTTCCGAAAGCACATAGAAGAATGTAAATGCCATCTCTCCCGAATTATAGTTAATGATGTTCAGAGAGATGTTAAGGATAATCTGTGTAGCCGTATTGATGCCGATAAGCAGTAAAAGCTCTTTCTTTTTTCTGAATCCGAAAAGCAAGGCTATAGCTGTTTCTATTGCTATGGTTATGAGAATACGGGCAATTAACGATAGTATTTCTGTTCGGTAATTGTAGGAACGGTATGCTTCGATTCTTTCATCGTTGCTCTGCTGCTCATTATAATCGACAAATAACCCGGTTTCGCTCATATTTACGGTAAAATAACTGTCGAAGGCATATCTCTCATATATACCGCTGATGGAAAAATCGCCTGTTTCGGGAAAATACAGAAGAATTTTAAATTCATTAGGCGGGTAATATGTCCAGGCTAATTCCTTGGTTTCATTGATTTGCCAGGCTTCCTGTAAAAAGAAAAATCCGTCTTCATCTTCATAATCCGTAAAGGCCTTCCATATATCATAGCCGAAGGTCTGATAAGAATAGTAGCCGTTAGGATTTTCATTATGCCGTGCATCTTCCTCTTCACCGTTCCAGGCAGAGGCCGGGCCGGTGCTTTCATTTCTCGAAAGCAGAGTTCCGTAGCACAGCTCATCACCGAGATTTTCAAATGTGATGCGTACGGAAGGCTTAGGTCCCGTATCTGCATTTGCGGTCAAGGAAAAAATCGTTATTACCGTTACGAGGCATAGAATAAATGAACAAGCTTTTCTGACAGGCTTCATAGTTTTTCTCCTTTTGATTTTTGATATTTAAATTATTTCAGTTATATGTTCTTCGGTCAATTAAAAATGGAAATAAGCTATTTAGCGATAACGGCTTACGAAATTAAAATTCAGACTCCAGCCAACCCAGCTCAATCAGTGAGCTTATGACCTCCCGGGGGATATCGTCAGCACTTCCGTCTCCGAGCTTAAAAACAGCATGAACGCCTGTTCTTCCCGGGTAGCTTTCTTCTATAGCATCGTGAATAACAAAAATCTCGTCACCGTTACTCAGCTTTTCGAAGGATATTAGCTTTTTACGGTCAGAAAGCTGAATGGGGGAGTTGTTCAGTATCATCATAGGCTGTCCGTTCTTTGCTTCTAAATATTTGCCGCGGGAAATACCGTAGCCTTGGTTCATCATAAAGGAAATTACCCCGAAAAGTAAAACCGTAATCACGCATATTGAAGACAGGAAAATCAAAAGCTTTTTCTTCATAATTATATCTCCTTTAAGGATAGGCTCATGAACTTAAAGGGTACAGCTGAACCGTACCCTTTTTCAGTTATTTTGCAGGTGCTTCTCTGGGCGGTGCAGTTACTGTTACCGGGATTTCATCTGTCGTTTCAATGTATACGGAATATGTGACTTTTTCCATATCTTCATCGGAAACGATGGTGCAGTTTCTTTCTTTATCGCCCGTGTCGAGATTATGCTCGATAATTTCGTTATTATCTATGGTATAGAGAAGATTTCCGATGTATGTTCCTCTGAAAAGGTTGCTGTAATGATAGCCGTAATAGGTAACATTGTAGCCCTTGCTGTCAGTAACGTGATGGATATAACCCAGATGGTCTTTTATCTTTCCGTTCTCGATAGTTACGGTCTGAAAACTCTTTACGGTGTTTCCGTCACCGTAGTGACTTACGGGAATACCTATCATATTCCGTTCCTTGTAGTAGAAGAAGGCCTTAGGCTCTGAGTTTACGAGAGAGAAAGCATCCTTTATAACAAAGGTATCTGTTTCCTTTGGGTTTGTCTTGTCTCTTACATCGAAAACGGAAACCTTTACCGTGTCTGATTTGACATTTTCAGCTGTTCCGTCATAGCCTATGCCGACAAGATAGCCGTCAGCAAGGGGATGAATGTAGGTGGAATAGCCGGGAATTTTAAGCTCGCCCGTGATTTCGGGCTTGGTAGGGTCGGAAAAGTCGATAATGAAGAGGGGGTCGGTATTACGGAAGGTTACCACATAGCCTGTTTCACCCATAAACCGTACAGCCTTGACCTGCTCATCCTTTGCAATGTCTGTAAGCTCACCGATTACCTTTAAGTTTTCGTCGAGGACATAAACACAGCTTACATCTACGGCCTTGCGGTAATCGTAGTAGCAGGAAGCCACACGGAGATTACCCTGATATTCGTCGAAGGAGTACTGGTTTATGCAGGTGCCATTGAAGGTACCGGTGGCCTTATGTGTGATTTTTGTTCCGTTGAGCGCGAAGGAATTGACTACGGTTTTTACTATGGCGTCATCGTCTCCGTAAAGATTATCATAATCCGTAGAGTATACATAGAGATTTTTCGCTGTAGAGTAAATCTCAAAGCCGTCACCTAAAACGGAAATTGCATCGGGTGAGCTTTGCGGCTTTTTGGTATCAAAGGCAGAAGCTACGATGTATCTGGTGCTGTCCTCGTCTATCATATAACAGCACGAATAGGAAAGGCAGTCACAGTTAACACGGGGAATAGCGTTTTTTTCTACTTCTTCGGCAGATGAGCCTCTTACGGTGTAGTTGGTTACGGTGTAAATTATTCCGTTTACCATTCTCGAGGAGACATAGGTGCCGTCCTGGTCAAAGCGTCTTACCTCAGCAGGGGCGTGTCTTTTGCTTATGTCGTAGATTACAACATAAGTCTTTTCGTTGTAGGTGCAGACAGCCGTAAGAGTGTCGCCGTCGAGATAAATATCCTCAATGAACATATCTTTGGTAATGTCGCTGTGGTATTTTTCTACCTTGCTGTCCTCTTTGATTTTTTCTAAAACCTCTGAGTCCTTAAGCTCGATTTTTCCTCTGTAGACTCTTTTCATCGTTTCTGTATCGACGATGGTTATTCCGTTGGTGTCGGAATAATTGCTTCCGGGATGATTTACGATGTAAAGGTATCTGCCGTCATTTTTTATGATGTCACCCTCGTCTACATCGGTTACCTGGACATTAGTAGTGCCGTGAGGTACTGTGCCTGTGGCTGCTTCGCCGCGGCTTTCCTCTGCCTGCGCCTGAGGTGCTGCCGTAGCCGCCATGGTTGGAGCCATATTCATCTCTGCATCAGCCGTATCGCTTGAAACATAATCGAAAATTACAGCACCGTAATTAAAAACTGAATCGATATAATCGTCTATTTTGCCCTCTGCATACATTTTTACGAAATGATTTTTCAAATCCTTTTCGCTTTTTGCTACCTTAAGATTTGATACAGCAGGAGAAGCGGTATTGTCGGGTACGGCGGTGGTGGCAGACTCTTCCTTGTTTTCCGCTATATTGTTGTAAGCCTGGGATGGGGCTGTCACATCCTCGGCTTTTTCTAATTCAACGAATTCACTTCTGAGACTTGCGGAAAATACTGCTACAGTTAAAATAATAAACATCGCCGCCACTGAAAGCACCTTAGGTAAAAGCTTTATTCCGGCTTTCCTTTCGGGTTTAACGCCCTTTTCCTGAAGCATTTTTACAATATTGTTTTTAGAAAGGCTTTCGGGAAGGTCGATTTCTTTTTCGAATTCCTCTTTTAATATATCTTTTTTCATCTTAACACCTCATCTGTATGTAGCATCTTTCTTAATTTTTCTGTGCTTCGCATGAGCTTCGAGCGTACTGTGGAATCCTTCAGCCCCATCATTTTTCCTATCTCCTTACTCGTATAGCCTGCCGTATAGGAAAGGAGGATAATTGCTCTTTCCTCTTCGGTGAGCTTTTCAAGAGAATTTTTAAGGCTGATGATTTCGCTTCTGTCTGAGTCCTCCTCGCACAAATCGATAAGAGAGGTATACTCGACGGTTTCTCTTGCTCTGATTTTTTCCGTGAGTGATTTATTACAGCAGTTATAGAGAATTTTGAAAAGCCAGCTTTTGAAGCTCGCAGGCTTTTTAAGCGTGCCTATCTTTTGAAATGCTGTAAGAACGCACTCGCTTACACAGTCCTCGGCAAGGGTAGCGGAGCCAAGATAGTACAGGGCGAACTTATACATATCCTTGCTGTAGGTTTCATAGAGAATTCCGAAGGCTTCGATATTTCCTTCTTTTGCTTTGGTTACGAGATTGTTAATAATTTCTGAGCTCATATTTATCACATCCGTTCATACTATTAGATGGTAAAATGAAAAGATCTGTTGCATTTATTTTACAGAATTTTTCTGAAATTTACAAGAGATATTAAGTATATACTATTAATAGCTCTGACCGCGAAAGGATTTTTTGAATGGCAGATAAAGCAAAAAGAGAAAGAGTTATGAAAAAGGCGCGTTCTGTTATAAGAGTCAGAACCGATGACGGAAGAATTAAAAGCGATGTGAACGGCTCATATACGGGTGTTCCTCTGAATAAAAACGAGAGACCCGTGCAGGATGCGGACGATCTTTAAGAGGGGAGAGCCTCCCGAATTTACCTTGAGGTAGCAGTGAGGCGGGGGGCGGAAGGCGAAGCCCCGGGGCTTCGCATGCAGCTTCCCTGCGGAAAGCTGCACCCCGTTTACGGGGCTTCCGCCCCCCGAACCCTCCCGATTTATCTCTCTGAATTAATTATTTCATAAAAAGGTTGACTTTTTAACAGTTATTCATTATAATATAGATGTTAAAAAGGTGTTTTATATATTCACCTAAATTTCAGGAGGTATTCAAATATGAAAAAAACTCTTTCTATTTTAATGTCAGTTCTTATTCTTGCACTTTCACTTGCTATGGTTTCAAGTGCAGCAGCTAAATGTAAATGCGATATTGAGGAGCATCCTGCAGGTAAATGCACATGCTGTATCTACTGCGAAGAGCTTGATGTTCACTATCTCACTTCCTGCGCTGTAAAGGCTGACGGAACACTTAACTTAATTCCTGATCCTGCTAACCCCGGTGAAGAATATGTAGAGCTTTGCTGCAATAAGTGCACAGGTATTCTTCCTTGCAATTGCGGATGTGCATGCTGTACTCTTTCCGAGGATGATATCGAGGATATGCAGCCTGACCAGATTTTCGACGAAAATCAGCAGGAGCAGATCGTAAGCACCTTCCAGAAGATTCTTAACCGTTTCCGTGAATTCTTTGATAATTTCTTTGAAATGATCTTTGAATTATTAAGATTCGACGAAATTATGGGTAACAACTGATAAACAGCACTACATAAGAGACTGTCTTCGGACGGTCTCTTTTTATTTGTTGGAAATATTAATTTTTTTTGAATAAACTATTGACTTTTTTATTTTAATGTTATATAATTTTTCCATATTAAGGGTAACCTTGATAAATCTATAAAGGAGGACCACAGTAATGGAAAATATCAACTTCAAAGCAATCGTTGAGAACATCATTCTCTATCTCCTCAAGGTATTTGCATACTTTGAAATCGGCGATGCAGATCCCGATGGCTTCAAGGCTTGGATGGACGAAGAAGCTGCAAAGGCTGAAGAAACCAAATAATCTGGTTTGATCCGATTTTTTTTAGAAAATTAAGAAGGAGGAACTAATAATGGAAATTTTCGGCACAATCAACGTTATGTACAAGTATCTTTTCGAGCTTATCAACAAAGTTCTTGAAATCCTTGGTGTTGATTTCGTAATCGAAGGTTATTACTTTGATCCCGAAACCGGTAAGTTCGGTAAGGAAGAAAAGGCTGAATAATCGTAAAATAATTCTATTTTGAATTAAACAATTGTTTAAGGACAAAACCCGCCTTTTGGTGGGTTTTGTTTTTTTTCTTATGATTATATTGACTTTTATGATTCAGAGGTATATAATTGTTCTGTAAACATTAGATACAGGAGGAATTATAATGTTAGAAAATATGGAAACTTACGCAAAAGGAATCTTTGATTGGTTCAAAAGACTTTTTACCATTATCTTTGAATTTCTCGATGATATCGGTGTAGAAGCATAATGTAATAAAAGTTAAGAGACTGTTCCTGTGAACAGTCTCATTTTTTATCTGAACTTATCGAAAAATCTCTTCTTTTCCTCGCCGATGGTTGTGCCGTCATCAATATTGTTCTTAGGCTTATTGGGAAGGGAATCATTGAACTTACGGAGCATTTCCTTCTGCTCACCTGTGAGATTTTTAGGTACCTCGACCACTATCTTAACGAACTGGTCGCCCTTATTCCGTGAGGATAACTGCTGGATACCTCTGCCTCTGAAACGGAAAACCTCACCGGGCTGTGTTCCGGCGGGAAGCTCATATTTAACCTTACCGTCGAGTGTAGGAATGTAGAGAGTGTCACCTAAGGCCGCCTGAGCGTAAGTAACGGGAACCTCACACCATACATTGAAGCCGTCACGCTCGAAGAAGGGGTGGGGACGGACATTGACATTAACGCGAAGGTCACCTGCGGGACCGCCGTTTATGCCGGGGTTACCGCCTCCGCTGACATTGAGTGCCTGTCTGTCGTCGATACCTGCAGGAATGTTAATTTCTACGGTCTGAGGCTTTGATTCGAGGCCTGTGCCGCGGCATTTCTGACAGGGATTTTTTACTATCTTACCCTTACCGCCACATTCGTTACACTGTCTGGTGGTGCTCATAACACCGAAGGCAGTTCTTTGCTGTATGTTTACCTGACCTCTGCCGTGACAGGTGGGGCAGGTTTCGGGTGATGTGCCCTTGGCGGCACCTGTACCGGAGCATTCATTACACTTGTCTACTCTGGTTATGTTTACCTTTTTCTTGCAGCCCTTAGCTGCTTCCTCGAAGGAAATGGTTACATTAGTCTGAATGGTTGAGCCTTTACGGGGTGCATTGGGATTCTGCTGTCTGCCTCCGCCGAAGCCGCCAAAGCCTCCGAAGCCGCCTCCGAACATACTTCCTAAAATATCACCGAGGTCGAAATCTCCGCCGAAGCCTCCGAAACCGCCTCCGAAGCCACCTGCGCCGAAGTTAGGATCCACGCCTGCGTGGCCGTATTGGTCGTAACGAGCCTTTTTGTCGCTGTCGGAAAGAACCTCATAGGCCTCGTTTGCCTCTTTGAATTTAGCCTCAGCCACAGAGTCACCGGGGTTAAGGTCAGGGTGGTACTGCTTGGCGAGCTTACGGTATGCTTTTTTTATTTCA
The DNA here is from genome assembly GCA_017516315.1 of Clostridia bacterium. GTDB lineage: Bacteria > Bacillota > Clostridia > Oscillospirales > Acutalibacteraceae > UBA6857. Next base: position 97,788 of record JAFXDE010000054.1, read on the forward strand.
TCCTCTGAAGCACCCTTGCTTACACCGAGGACTTCGTAGTAATCGCGTTTATTTTCTGCCATTTATAATACCTCTTAAGGACACGGCCCGTAAGCCGTGTCCTTTGTTTATTGATTAGTTAGCGTCTGTGAAGTTAGCGTCTGTGTAGCCTGCATCTGTGTAACCGCCGTTATCAGCTGCACCGCCGAAATCGTTCGGATTGAAGCCGCCCTGAGCACCTGCGAAATCATTAGGATTAAAGCCCTGAGCACCCTGAGGATTTGCCTGCTGGTACATCTTTTCGCTGAGCTTGTAGAATGCCTGAGTGAGAGCTTCCTTTTCGTTCTTAATAAGGTTGATATCTTCACCCTTAAGAGCGTTCTTGAGAGAGTCTATCTTTGACTGAATTTCAGCCTTATCGTTTTCGTCAAGAGCTTTAGCAGCGTCTTCGGAGAGAATCTTTTCACACTGGTAAACCATCTGGTCTGCTTCGTTTCTTGTGTCGATTTCTTCACGGCGCTTTTTGTCTTCCTGTGCGAACTGTTCAGCTTCTCTTACAGCCTTTTCGATGTCCTCCTTGGACATATTTGTGGAAGAGGTGATGGAAATAGACTGTTCCTTACCTGTGCCGAGGTCCTTAGCGGAAACATGAACGATACCGTTGGCATCGATGTCGAAGGTAACCTCGATCTGAGGAACACCGCGGCGTGCGGGCATAATACCGTCGAGGCTGAATACGCCGAGAGTTTTGTTATCTCTTGCGAATTCACGCTCGCCCTGAAGCACGTGAACTTCTACTGAAGGCTGATTATCTACTGCTGTAGAGAAAATCTGGCTCTTCTTTGTGGGGATGGTTGTATTTCTTTCGATAACCTTTGTATTGATACCGCCCATAGTTTCGATACCGAGTGAAAGGGGAGTAACATCGAGGAGGAGAAGACCCTTAACATCGCCACCGAGAACACCTGCCTGAAGTGAAGCACCGATAGCTACACATTCGTCGGGGTTAATGCCCTTGAAGGGTTCTTTGCCGATATACTTTTTGATTGCATCGCTTACTGCGGGAATTCTCGATGAGCCGCCGACCATAAGCACCTTGTCGATCTGATTAACGCTGAGACCTGAGTCGGAGATAGCCTGACGGACAGGACCCATAGTAGCTTCTACGAGGTCTGCTGTAAGCTCGTTGAACTTTGCTCTGGTAAGAGTCATTTCGAGATGAAGTGTGTTACCTGCAGCATCTACAGTGATATAGGGGAGAGAGATAGATGTGGAGGTGATGCCGGAAAGCTCGATTTTAGCTTTTTCTGCAGCTTCCTTAAGTCTCTGCATAGCCATTTTGTCGCCGCGGAGATCTACGCCTTCCTCAGCCTTGTAGGATGATACGATCCAGTCGATGATTCTCTGGTCAAAGTCGTCACCGCCGAGACGGTTGTTACCAGCAGTAGCGAGAACCTCCTGAACACCGTCGCCCATTTCGATGATAGAAACGTCGAAGGTACCGCCGCCGAGGTCGTAAACCATAACCTTCTGGTCAGCTTCCTTGTCGATACCGTAAGCGAGAGCAGCTGCTGTAGGCTCGTTGATGATTCTCTTAACCTCGAGACCTGCGATCTTACCTGCATCCTTGGTAGCCTGTCTCTGAGCGTCGGTGAAGTAAGCGGGAACAGTGATAACTGCCTCTGTAACTGTGTCGCCAAGATATGCTTCAGCATCTGATTTAAGCTTCTGAAGGATCATAGCGGAAATTTCCTGGGGAGTATAGTTTTTGCCGTCGATGGAAACCTGATAGTTTGAGCCCATCTGACGCTTGATTGAAGAAATGGTTCTGTCGGGATTTTTAACAGCCTGTCTTTTAGCTACCTGACCGATCATTCTTTCGCCTGTCTTTGAAAAAGCAACTACTGAGGGAGTAGTTCTTGCGCCTTCTGCGTTAGCGATAACTACAGGCTCACCGCCTTCGATAACTGCTACGCATGAGTTTGTAGTACCTAAGTCAATACCTATAATCTTTGCCATAATATAATACCTCCGAGTATAATTTACATTTTAATTTTTATTTTATGTTAAACTGAAAAATCAGTTTGCAACCTTTACTACTGCGTGTCTTAAAACCTTGTCGCCGAGCTTGTAGCCTTTATTGAATACCTCTGCTATTACGTTTTCGCCAAGCTCGTCATCCTCTACGGACATTACTGCGTTATGGAAGTTCGGGTCAAATTCTTCACCCTTTTCGCCGAAAGCCTCTACACCTAATTTTTTAAGGATTTCGATGAAGCTGGTGTTTATCATTTCCATACCCTTTTTATATGTTTCTGCATCAGCCTGCTGAACATTCATAGCTCTGTCGAAATTATCGAGAACGGGTAGAAGCTCACTCAGGCAGGAGACCTTAGCATCAGCGTAAATGCTTTCCTTTTCCTTTACGGAACGCTTTCTGTAGTTGTCATATTCTGCGAGAGTTCTGATGTGAGCCTCTTTCGTAGCGGCAAGCTCCTTTTCGAGCTCTTCGATTTTTGCATCAGTTTCGTTTACGGGAGTATCTTCGGTCTGTGCCTCTTCGATAACTTCCTCGTTTTTTTCGATTGTTTCATTTGCCATAGCTTATTCCTCCAATGTATCTGTTAACATTTCACCTACGAGAGAGGTGAGATATTCAATGCTTGGTATGATTCTCGCATAGTCGAGTCTGGTAGGGCCGATAACACCTATGGTACCGCCGTCGTGACCGCCGATAGAATAACGGGCGATAATCATACTGGAATTTTCCAGCTGTCGGTACATATTTTCCTTGCCGATAATAACATTAAGTCCCGGCTTATCGGTGGCGATAGCTCTTTCGAGCTTATCCTTTTCATCAAAGAACTGCATCATTTCGTAGATGCTGTTACCGAATTCTCTGTGATGGAGAAGATTCTGTTCACCCTCGAGTCGGATTTCTGCCTGCATAGCCTGTGAAGCGATGTCGGCCAAAACCACGAAGAGGGGACTCATCGAAAGAGCGTTTGCTCCGAGAGAAGCTACGAGAGTCTGTATCATAACCGTACCGACATCGGAAACAGGTCTTCCGATAAAGCATTCATTAACTATGTCGTAAAAGGTGTTAACCATATCACGGGTAATTTCCGTATCGGTTTTGCAGATTCCGTTTTTTATAATACCCGATGAGGTCATCATAACTATCATCGCTATTCTCGTACCTACGGGCATAAGCTCGATATGCTTTATGGTGGCACCCTCATCTGTGGGTGTAGTGGCGAGAGCTGCACAGCCTGTTATTTTGGCGAGCATTTCACCTGCTTTTTCCAAAAGCTTATCGGGAGACCCCATAAATCTTTCAAGCTCCCGCTTTATGCTGAGTCTTTCCTCGTCGGTAAGCTGGTCAGCGTTCATAAGATGGTCAATATAGTATCTGTAGCCCTTTTGGGAGGGGACACGGCCTGCTGATGTGTGAGGCTGGTCGAGATAACCCATTTCTGCCAGCTCGCTCATTTCGTTTCTGATGGTAGCGGAAGAAACGGAGATGGGGAGACATTGCATAATCAGCTTTGACCCGATGGGTTCGCCTGTTTTGATATATTGCTCGACGATGGCGGCAAGTATCATTTCCTTACGCGCTGCAAGGGACATTTCTTCTCACTCCTTCATTTTGTCAGTCTCGTGGTCTGCTTATCAGTTTTTAGCACTCTTCACATCTGAGTGCTAATCACTGTCACCAATATACTATTATTGCTAAAAAAAGTCAATAGAAAAAAGCAACTTTTTTCAAAAAATCTTTCAAAAAGCTGCTTTTTTAACTTCGTTTTAAGTTATTTTCTGAAATAAAGGAATTTATTGTCCTCTATAAGGGCTTTTATCCTTTCATCTTCCACGAGTGCCTGGAGAATGTTTTTCAGCATTACGGAATAGCTTACATATTTTTCAGTTCTGATTTTTAAGGAAAGCTGATTAAGAAATGCGGTGAACATTTCATCGAAGCCGACTCCGTTACAGAGTCCGTAAACGGCTTCCTTAAGCTCCTCAAGCTTACTTATATTAAGGCCTGCCAAAGCCCTGATATCTTCGAGAGGCTCATTATGGGAGGGAACGAAAAGCTCTGCCTTGATTTCCTTAAGCATTTTAAGAGTTTCTATGCTTTTATTTACATCGTGGAAAAAGGGTACCTTGAATTCAGTCCAGGTTTTTTCGGAAAGTATGCTGTCGGCTACGAATACCACATCATCGGGTGTCCTTACGCCTATCATATCGAAGCCGTGACCGGGAAGCTTTATTATTCCGAGTCCCTCGGGAAGATTCTCCTCAGTGAGGGTGTCGATTACGGAGGGCTCTACCATAAAGAAAGGATTGCGCGTTTTATCCGTATCTATTCCTGCGAAATAGAATGTACCCTCCAGGTCCGGCTGTGCGATAAAGGGCTTTTCCTTTTCCGTGGATAAAATTCTGCAGCCGTATTTCTCGTAAAAATCCTTGTTACCGCAGATATGGTCAACATGGCAGTGGGTATTTATAATAGTATCAACCGTTAGATTTTCGGATTTAAGATAGTTGTTTACCGCCTTAGCCATTCTTTTATGGTCGCAGGAGTCGATAAGAACGACTCTTTTACTGTCGAGACGGTATATGCCCACATTGGTAAAGGCTTCGAAGTAGTATGTTCTTCCCTTTAAATGTCTGACTTCAAACATTGTTATTCTCCTTTATATTGAAAAATAAAAAAATATATGTTAAGATATTTTCTGCAAGATTTTATTGGAAGGTGTATTATGAAAATCGGTATCGCTGGCTCACGCTCACTCAATGTGCCTATTCCTGAAAACTGTATAGATACGGAATACGTCTCGACGATATTTACGGGCGGAGCTGTCGGTATAGACAGACGGGTACGTGATTTTGCTGCAAAGAAGGGCATACAGATTACGGAAATTCTACCCGAATACGACCTTTACGGAAAGCGCGCACCTTTAGTGAGAAATGAGCTTATAGTCCGTCTGAGTGATATGGTTTATGTTTTCTGGGACGGAAAAAGCAAGGGCACAGAGTATGTTATTAATTTTTGCAAGGAAAATAAAAAGCCCTGCAGAGTATTTCTGTGGAAAAACGGTGCCTTTATTCCTTCGGAAAATATATGATGCAGTTGCGCAAAAAGCGTGACTGCTTTTTCATTATATATTATTATCGGGAGAAAATCAATAAATAATAGCTTCGTTATTGTTTTTATGTCAGTGTTGTGGTAAAATATTACGAAAGAAATTAAAGAAGGGGGTAATACTGTGGCTGAAAATAAGAAGCTTTCTGTACTGCGCGCCAAATCGATGAAGCTTCCTCTTACCCCCGGTGTGTATATAATGAAAAACAAAGAGGGTAAAATTATCTACATCGGTAAGGCGAAAAAGCTTAAAAACCGTGTAAGTCAGTATTTCGGCTCTCAAAGCGGACACAGCACCAAGGTAAGAAAAATGGTCGAGAATGTGGATGATTTTGACTATATTCTTACGGACAGCGAATTTGAAGCCCTCGTTCTCGAATGCAGTCTCATTAAGCAGAATATGCCTAAGTATAACATCCTTCTCAAGGATGACAAGGGCTACAGCTATATAAAAATTACTAAGGGTCCCTGGGGTAAGATAAGTCCCTGCTTCCGTAAGGATGACCCCGATGCCGATTATCTCGGACCCTACACGGGAAATTACTCTGTCACCAACGCCTGCGCCCGTGCGGCGGAAATATTCCGTCTGCCTACCTGTAATAAGGTGTTTCCCCGTGATATAAAAGGCTCCAGACCCTGCCTTAATTACTTTATCTCACGATGTAGCGCTCCCTGCGCCAGAAAAATAAGTCAGGCAGAATACGAGGAAAACCTTAAAAGTGCCGTGGAATTTCTTAAAAATCCCGATGCCTCTGCCGTAAGAGAGCTTCGGGCAGAAATGGAGGAGGCGGCAGAAAATCTTGACTTCGAAAGGGCGGCAAAGCTCCGTGACCGTATAAAAGCCATAGAGAGGATTTCCCAAAAGCAGAAGGTGGTAGTGAATTCCGAGGGTGACGAGGATGTTTTCGCTATTGCACAGAGAGGAAGCAAGGCCTGCCTTTCCGTGCTGTCCTTTGAGCAGGGCGCACTGAAAAACAGTGAGCATTTCATTTACGATACGAGTGGAGACCTTGCCGACGAAAGACAGTCGCTTATTACCTCTTATTATTCTCTCGACAGAAAGATTCCGTCGCTTATTATCGTAGACGGTGAGGTGAGCGACAGTGAGCTTATCGCTCAATGGCTTACGGAAAAGAGAGGTAAAAAGGTAACTGTTCTTCTGCCTCAGAGAGGCGATAAGGTAAAGCTTACTCAGATGTGTCTTTCCAATGCTGCACAGAAGCTTTCGGAGCATTTAGGCTTTTTCGGTGCCGATACAGCTGTTTTGGATGAGCTTAAGAAAATTCTCGGCCTGAAAAGGACTCCCGAATATATCGAGGCCTACGATATTTCCCATACTGCCGGCAGCGACAATGTGGCAGGTATGGTAGTTTTTAAGGATGCAAGACCTTTACGCAGCGCCTACAAGAGATTTTCCGTAAAGAGCTTTTCAGGGCAGGATGACTACGGCTCTATGCGTGAGGTAATCAGCCGACGGCTTAACCGATATGTAGAAAATGAAGGCACGGATGAGGGCTTCGGAAAGCTTCCCGACCTTATTTTACTCGACGGCGGTCAGGGTCAGGTAAATGCGGTAAAGCCTGTAATAGAAGCCTTCGGATTGGATATTCCTGTTTTCGGTATGGTAAAGGATTCTAAGCATCGCACCAGAGCCATAACCGATGCGGGTCAGGAAATATCCATAAATTCCGGCAGAAGAGTCTTTACTCTTATATCCTCTATCCAGGAGGAGGTACACCGCTTCGCCATAACCTACCATAAATCCAAACACAGTAAAAGCAGTCTGACCCTTTCTCTTACTAAAATAGAGGGAATAGGTGAAAAAAAGGCAGCAATTCTTCTTAAGCATTTCAAAACTCTTTCTGCCGTCAGAACAGCTGACAGAGAAGCTCTTAAGGCTGTAAAGGGTATAAGTGAAAGGGATGCTGAGAAAATTTACACTTATTTTAATAAGTCACATTCACAGTGACTGTTTTTGTCGATTTATGTTGATTTTGTTCACGGACTGTGCTATAATGGCGTAAATCGATCTAAAGGAGAAATACTATGCTTTCGGAAAATCTCAGAATATTAAGAAAAAGCTTCAAGCTTACTCAGCAGGAGGTTGCGGATATTCTCGGTGTGGACAGAAGCACCTACACCTTTTATGAGGCCGGAAAAAGTACACCTACAAAGGAAAATATGATTAAGCTTTGCGACATATATAATGTTACCGTAGGTTATCTTCTCGGTGTGGAAAAAAACTGCCCCGAGCTTAAGGTGGCCAGTCGCTCTGACCGTGTCGATGAAGGAACGGAGGGACTCAGCGAAATTTCGAGAAATGAGAAATTTCTTATTATGGCCTACAGAAGTCTCGACAGCGAGAAAAAGGATCAGCTTATCGACATAGTGAAAACTGCCCTCAAAGAATTAAGATAAGTTTTATATATTGACAAAATCATCAATTAATTATATAATTTAAATACCAAATATTAAGGAGGTATTTCCTATGAAAAAGCTTATTTCACTTTTACTCGCAGTTTTAATGGTATTTTCACTCGTTACCGTAGCATTCGCTGCTGACGAGGCTACCGATGCTCCTGAGACAGAAAACACAGAAACCGTTGCTCCCGGTGAAGAAGAAGGTACAGAAAGCCTTATTCCCGATCTCGGTGAGTATGATTGGATTCTCGATCTTCCCTTCTGGACAGTAGGTCCTGCTCTTAAGTTTGCTAAGATCGCTCTCAAGCTCGTTACCGTTTACCTTAAGGTTGCTAAGATCTTCGGTCTCGTTGAGAAGGATATGGATGACTATATTATCGATCTTCTTACCGGTATGATCAAGGATGCTGAAAACGGCGGAACAGATGAGCCTGTTACTGAGCCTACCACAGATGCAGGTACACCTGAGGAGTCTCTCGACGCTGCAGCATAAATTACATAGCTTAAAAGCATCCTTCGGAGTACCCTTCATAAGGAAGTTGGTACCCCGAGGTGGCCTTTGTAGTAAAAATATTGTTTTTTTACGGTGTAGCTTATGCTATGCCGTTTTTTTCTTTTGATCGTTTGCTGTTAATGTGCTTCTGATAAAGAGCTTCCATTTCTTCAGGCGAGAAGAATTTGATAATACCAACACCTTTATAGTATATATCAATGTTTTGATGTCTAACACCGTCAATGTAAGCAGGATTTGATACAACAATCTTTTCA
>JAFXDE010000055.1 GCA_017516315.1 Clostridia bacterium
GGCAGACTTTATGCTATCAACCCCGAAAACGGTTTCTTCGGTGTTGCTCCCGGTACAAATATGAAATCCAACCCCAACGCTCTTCTTTCTACAATGAAGGGTACAATTTTCACCAACGTTGCTCACAATCTTGATAACAATACAGTATGGTGGGAAGGTCTCGATAAGAATCCTCCCGAAAATGCTATGGAATGGACAGGCAAGCCCTGGAACGGTAAGACCGACGAAATCAAGGGCGCTCATCCCAACAGCCGTTTCACAGCTCCCGCTAAGAACTGTCCCTGCATCAGCAGTGAGTTCGAAAACCCCAACGGTGTTCCCGTTTCTGCTATCGTATTCGGCGGCCGCCGTGCTAAGCTTGCTCCCCTCGTATATCAGTCAAGAGACTGGAACCACGGTGTATTCGTTGGTTCTATTATGGCTTCCGAAACTACAGCTGCAGCTTCAGGTGCAGTAGGTGTTGTTCGCCGTGACCCCATGGCTATGCTTCCCTTCTGCGGCTACGATATGGCTGATTATTGGCAGCATTGGATCGACATCGGTGAAACACTCGATGCTGATAAGGCTCCCAAAATCTTCAACGTTAACTGGTTCCGTAAGGATGACGAAGGTAACTTTATGTGGCCCGGCTTCGGTGATAATCTTCGTGTTCTTGATTGGATTATCGACAGATGTGAAGGCAAGGTAGGCGCTGAAGAAACAGCTATCGGTTACCTTCCCAAGGCTGAAGATATCAACCTTGAGGGCCTCGAAGATGAAATTACTATCGACGGTCTCAAATCAATCCTTGACGTTGACAAGGCTCTTTGGGCTGAAGATGCAAAGGGCATCGAAGAATTCTACAGTAAATTCGGCGATAAGCTTCCCAAGGAGCTTCGTGCAGAGCTTGAAACACTCAAGAAGAACACAGCTGAATAATTAATTGAAGGGACTGTGCTTAACAGTCCCTTTTGTTATATCATAAGAACAGAGAGAACAGAAAAGGCACCCCCGTCAGGGAGTGCCTACTATTATTTCATCTGATTATTTGCTGAAAACTGAGCCTAAATCCTTAAAGCTGAGTTCACCTTTTAAAAGCTTTGTAAAGGTATCAATAACGAGTCTGATGAATTTGAAAATCATCTGGAACATTGATTCCTCGGAGCCCTTTTCGGGAGTGGGAGCATCCTTACCTGTAACGGGAGTAAGTGTTTCAGCAGTTACTTTTGCATCGATGTACTGAGGATATGCTGCATTGCTGAATACTGTCATATTTTCAGTAGCAAGGATAGTATCAAGGAAATCATAAAGTGCATCTGCATTGAAATAGTCATGGTAGCAGTTTTTGATAAACCATGTGGTTTCGGGGAAGAGACAGGTGGAAGCATCTACCTTTTCATCGGCTGAAAGGTACTTTCTGTCCTGAAGTCCTTCGATGTAAGAAGCAGGGAGAGTTTTACCGTATTCATTTGTTGTGGCACCGAAAGAGGTGAGCTTAGTTTCAGCGATAGCATCACTCATAGGATTAGTGTTACCGAAAACAGGAGCAGAGGGGAGATTGTATTTTGAAACAACATGAATATCCACACCCTTTTCTGCATGAGCCTTGAGGTTTGCACGGTGACCTACCTGAACATTGTCATGGTAATTTTTGATAAGTGCGAGCGTACCTGCGTATTCCTCACGGAGCTCATCTGTACTGAAAACGAAATCAAGTGCTTCTTCATAGTATTCCTCGGGAATCATAGCCCAGAAGGAGGGGAAGGAGCCGTAAGAATTTCTGATAAGGGGAGCGATGAGATCTACTTTGATGGCATCGATAAGGTTCTGAATCATTTCAGTACCCATATTGAGCATCTGAGCCTGTTCCATAATAAGGAGGAAAACATCGATGAAGTTCTTTACATAGCTGTCTTCGATCATATCCTCGTATACGATAAGCTCATTGACATATTCATTGATAGAGTCAGCATTAAGGTCGATATTTCCTGTGAAGAATTTACCGATGAGACCGATACCCTCTGTGGAAGGTACATACATAATAATATCGTCAACCTTTGAGCTTACATCTTCATTTGTGGCAAGATAAGCGGAGATGATATTAGCACCGTAGCAGCGGCCTACAATGTCAACCTTTCCTGTAGAGCCGGGTCTGCTGACAGCGATATCAACGAGAGCTTCAATCTGCTCCTTGAGAACCATGGGAGAAAGTCTCCAGTCATAGTAGAAGTAATATTCATCAGCCTCGAAATAGTTGTGGCTGTTATAATTCACACGATACTGGTTACCGCTGATCTTTCCGTCTTCAGCGACCTTGACTGTTCCGTCGGGGTTGAGAAGCATAGGCTCATAAATGGGAGCCATTCTGCTGTAGATTTCTTCGCAGTATTTGCTGTAATCACCTGTGAGGGTAGCAGTAGCGAGAGCAGTAAGACAGGGTGCAGCAGCTTCCTTTACTACAGCGGCTATGTCTACATTGAAGGGATAGATTTTTTCGCTGTTGGGGTTGTTTCTGTCTACAAAGATATTACCGCCGTAGCCGAGGATGTAGATGACAGGGTCTAATGCTTTGTCAGCGGCAGAAGCTGCCATTGGAAGTACACCGCAAGCCATAATAACAGCAAGAACAAGTGCAAGAATTTTTTTGGTTTTTTTGAACATGATTTTTGCCTCCTTATATAATAGTATAATTTGCAGTCAGTTAATTTTAACAAAACTGTTAACATTTGTCAACTGTTTTAAAGAATATCTGAGATAAATTATTTGTTGCTTCTGTTATATACAAAGACACTGTTTTTGTCTGTTTTGTACCGAAAAATCGGAAACAGTGCAGTTCGTTAAAAAGATATTCATATTTTTTTCGGATTTTTAATTTTTTTGTTAAAATATTATTGACAAATATATGTATTGGTTATATAATTAAACTGTTGATAGAGGTTTATAATCTCTAAAAATAATTTTAGAAGAAGGAGGATATACACAATGTTTGATAAGATTGAAATCACTGTAAACGGTTACACAATGGACATCGCTCCTATCCTTAACGCTCTCGTTAAGTTCGTAAAGAGCATCCTTGAAGTTTACCTTCCCGAAGATGTAGCAGGTGCTTTAAAGGAATTCGAAGAAATGGAATAATTTTTCCGGTATGATTAAATTCATAAATTTTTAAAGGAGGATATTACAATGACATTCAAAGAAGCTCTTAAAGTTTTCGTAAGCGCAGAAGAAAGTGCTAATGACAGAGCAGCAGCTTTCGCTGTTATCCTTGACGCTCTTTTAACTTATGTTCTCGGTTTCTTCCTTCCCGCTGAAGACGCTGAATAATTAAATTATTTTGCAAAATAATTTTCCCCACCTTCGTAAGAGGGTGGGATTTATTTTTATTTAAGTGCAATCCTTCGGGATTGCCTTTTTCTTTTTCTTTTCCCTTCTGTAATTTTTCTGAAAAAAATTTGCCTTACTATGTAACCAAAGCCGCCTTTAAATTGTCTATATATATGAAAGGACCTTTCCGAGACTCCTGAATGAAAGGGGGAGGATAAAATGCAATCAACACCGACGGGCGCAGATGAAAAAGAAAAGTTAGCTCAGATTTACGGCAAATACAGAAACAGAATGTATATTACTGCCTGCCGTATACTGGACGATCCCTATCTTGCCGAGGATGCGGTACACGAAGCCTTCGTAGCTATTTCGAAAAATCTCGGCAGAATAGGAGACCCGGACAGCATACAGACTGCATCCTATGTTATCAAGGCCGCCAAAAGCAGGGCGCTTAATATGATACGGCAGAAGGTGTGTGAGATGCCGACTCTTATCAGCGACGAGGATGCAAGGGAGGACGAAACAGCCCTTGACAGTATCTGTCAGAAGGAAAACTATTCTTACATAGTCAGCGCCATTCTTTCTCTTGACGAAAAATACAGGGATGTATTAAGCCTTTATTATCTAAACGAGCTGACGGTGTCGGAAATTTCACACCTTCTCTCCCGTAAGGAAAGCACGGTAAAGCAGCAGCTTGCCCGAGGCAGACGCAAACTCATACATATAATAGAAAAGGAGGCACTTAATAATGAAAAATAATGACATCCTTAAGCTGGCTTTCGAAGAAGCGGCAGAAAAGGAATTAAAGACACTTCCCGAAGAGGGAAACATAGTAAGACCTTACTCAAAGAATTTCAATAAGAAAATGGATAAGCTTTTCGATGAGGTCGGACAAGACAGGACGGTATCCGTGAGAAGAAAGAAAATAAAATGGGCGGCACTTATAGCGGCTGTGCTGATGTGTGTGACGCTGACAGTAACTGTTTCGGCTACAGATTTGACTCCGAAAGAGATGCTTATGCTTATGGGACTGTGGAGAGAGCCTGACCTTGAAAATTATGTGACCGTTGACTGGGAAATCAAGGGAGCCTATGCAGCAGGCAGGGCAGAGGATGCCCGCAAAGAGGTTATCTATGACGGTGATGAAATTGTTATTAAATATGTTATCGACGAAGGAGCCCATTCCGTACAGCAAGAAAAAGGACTTGTACTTTTTCTTGACGGTGTAAGACAGAAGTTCACGGTAAAAAGCGGTGACGAAATCACGAAAGATACAGATATATATGTAATCGGCGGAAAGCCGGGCACTGTAGAGTCAATAGAGATCTCTTTTCAGCCTAATATAGGAAGGAAGGGCGAAACTCTTGCCCTTTCGGTCGATTCTGTAACAGACCCCGATGACAGTAATAAGGTGTGTGCTTCAGAAAAGGGTATAAGAGACTGGCATATTGACGAAAATCTGGACGATATCTGTGATGACTGTCTTACGGATGTGACAGTTTGTATGGGTATGAGAGCCTTCCTTTTGCACAATGATGTTTTTGCACATCTGATTATGGAAGAGGATGCTCCTGAGCAGAAGGCAGTATGCGGTGATATCTTCGGTAAAAAAGAAACTCCCGTTCATGAGAAAATCCGTGCTATGTATAATTATTATGATCCGTCAGATGACGGAAGCTATTATAACGAATACGATAAGCTCGAATCGTTGAACGCAGTATTATATAAGGATATAGACGAGACTCTTGTTTATGATGACGGAACCACCATAAAGGATACCTTCATTCTTCAGAGAACAGACTTCACCACCGAGGGTGAAGAGAATGAGAGGTTCACTCTTAATCTTCACGGTAAGCCGGGTCAGTACAGAGTATCCTTCTACATCGGCACAGAGGCACAGCCTGTTTTTGACGGTGCGGAGAATATCGATGTCACCATCAATGAGGGCAGACAGATTGAGCTTCCTATCGAGCTTGACACCTCAATGCTTCCCAAAGGCGAAAACAGATACTATGTTGTATACAGGAAAATGGGCAATAATCAATTCGAACACGGCTGGTGGTGGGAGTACCAGATTTGCGAGGGTAAGATAACCGTAGAATAAATGATAATCTCTCTTTAGGTTTTTCGGGGCGGATGCGATCATGCGTCCGCCTTGAAAAGTTGTTTATGCCTCTCCTGAAAGGAGAGGTGGCTGCGAAGCAGACGGAGAGGTTATTTGCCTCCTGTTTTTCAAAAAGGGGAGGTGGCAGAAGGTAGTCTGACGGAGGGGTAGCCACTGCAACCTTACAGAAAACTTTTACGTAGGGACACGGCTTGCCGTGTCCGCTAATAAACCGCAACCGTGCAAACCATAGGGCGGGGATAAATCTGCCTCGCCGAAAAATACTGACATTACGTTAAAAACATGAGGTAGTATAATGAAAAAGAAAAGATTTGTTTTAACTAATACTATGTATATACTTTTAACTTTTGGCGACCTCGGGATCACATATTATGTATCACCCGATTTATCTATGGAGGATAATTTTGTAGTAAAGAATTTGGGTTTCGGTTGGGGTATGCTTTTGCTTATTGCTGTAGCATCAATAGTTATTATGTTGACTGTTTCATATTATGACTGTTTTAAATATAAAACTGTTTACATAAAGAACTGTAAATATACAGAATATTATTCTTTGGTTTGTTTTGACAGACCGGATAAGTTTTGGACAGGTCTTATGCCGAAACACATCAAACCGGAATTCGCTGCGGCAGGATTGGCTTTGCCGTGGACGATGAGCTTTTATCGTTTATGGTGTATATGTGAGTGGGAAATAGTATATCTGAAAATTGAAAAGTACTTTCCATACAGTATTTTAAGGATGAAATATTTAGCAGAAATACTTTCAGTTATACTTGCAGTATGTTTATACTATCTTTGGTTTTATATTGAATATAAGAACTTTAATAAAACAAAATGAGGTGCCATATATAGATAATAACTATATAAAAATGCTAAAAACACATTATGTAGTATGTTTTGCACACAGGCAATCAAAAACACACGGATTAGTGTTCAAGATAATAAAAAAACTTATAAAAAACTTTCCGAAAAGTGTTGACAAATGTCTTTTGAAGTGATATTATAACAAAGCTTTCCGCAGAGATGTGGAAAACTTCAAAAAAGTCAACACGAAAAACTTTGGAAAAAAGATTAGAAAAAGTGTTGACAAGAGAAAAAGAGTATGATATACTCTTTAGGCTGTCTCGGAAAAAGCGAGGACGGCACGGACCTTGAAAATTAAACAACGATATTAAGAAAAGGAACCCGAGATTTCGATGGTGAAAGAACCATCAGAAGAGTTTTAAAGTACTTTTCAAACAGTAATACGGAACGAA